>CAJBVU010000065.1 GCA_903959115.1 uncultured Bacteroidota bacterium | reverse complement strand
GCTGCTTTGTTGTATTTTTACCTTTTCATGGGAAATGTGCGAATCATACACACGGCCGACAATCACATCGGGCTTAAGTTCAACAATTACCGAGGTAGCAATGCCCAATCGGCTTTAATTCAAGAACGATTTGATGCGTTACAGAATATTGTCGATGCCTCAAAACAGAAAGACGCACACTTTTTGGTCGTCGCTGGAGATTTGTTCGATGATTTAAAAGTGACAAACAAAGACATCAAAACGGTGGTGGATATTTTAAAAAAATCCCCTGCCGAAGTCCTCGTTTTACCGGGCAACCATGACTACTACGATGGCAAAGACAACAAACTTTGGAAAGGATTTTTGGATGCCTCAGAAAATACGAACATACGATTGCTCAATGAATCCGAAGTCTACCGGACGGAAGTAGAAGGCAAACCCATATGTTTCTATCCATCTCCCTGCGCATCAAAGCACCACGAAGGACATGTAATTGGATGGGTGAATGATGTACAAAAAGACCCCAATGAAATTCATGTCGGTATTGCCCATGGCAACGTGGATGGACTGGGCGTTGACGATGCCGATCGATATTTTAACATGAGCGATGCGGATTTGCGTGCTGCGGGTGTGGATTTTTGGCTACTCGGACATATTCACGTCCCCTTCCCTGCTCCAACGGCAATTGGGAATCCGCTGTTTTTTATGTCTGCCACGCATACACCTGAAAGTATCAAACGGAAGATTCCTGGACATGCATGGTTCATCGAGATCATAGAGAAAAAACAGTTGCAATTTGAGCAACTCACCACCGGCAATTTGCGATTTTCACGTCAGATTTTAACTTTTGGAAGAAATTATTCCCTCAGCGACTTTCAGAGAGAGGAATTGGGCTGGCGAAATGCAAAACTCATCCTGGACCTGCAACTCAGTGGTAGTTTGTCAGAGTCTGACTTAACTGACCTTGGCGAACACATCAAAACGCTGCCACATCATTATTTACAAATTGATTTCGAAAACACGGTGGGCGTAGCGGTTGATGCAGCATTTATTCAAAAAACCTACGCCGAGGGCACCACCGCCTACCAATGGCTTTCTGCCATCGCCGAGGAACAGGATTCCGAATTGGCATTGCAACTTGCTTACTCTTTGTTAAACCCTAACGCCCAATCGTCATGATACTGCAGAAATTGACCTTATGTCCTTTCGCAGGATTCACGCATCGTGAAGTGGAGTTCAAATCGGGCCTTAACGTAATTCTCGGAGAAAATGAAGCTGGCAAATCTACTTTGGTCAAGGCGTTAAAAGCCTCTTTGTTTGAACCCACGAGTTTAGGAAAACGCGACTTGGAAAAATTCGCCCATTCCTATTTCCCCAATGGGATAGCGGATCAGGCCAAAACGATACTGGTTTTTGAATCTGGAAAAATCACATACACGCTGGAAAAAACTTGGGGCGCGGGGAAATCATCAAAATTGACAAGTAGCGAGGGTGCATCGTTAAACGAAGACAGCGTTGTTCAGGCGAAGCTCAACGAACTGCTCGTATTGCATCGTGGAAGTTGGGAAGAGGTCCTTTTTGCCGACCAACAGAAGATGTCGTACACGGTTGAAAGCATCCAAAAAAATAAAGACAATATCAATCGCATTCCAACGCTAGAAGGCTTGGGTGGAGCCTTGGATGGAGATGTTCCGGCAGAAGATCTGCTCACAGCGCTGCGAACTTTGATGACCGAATACAAGCTCCTTTGGGATTTTAGCGCGAAAGGCCCCAAGGACAACAAAGGCATTCAAAGTCCGTGGCAGAGGGGCTTGGGCATCATATTAAAAGCTTATTACGAAGCAGAAAAAGTGAAGGCCGAATACGATTTACTAAAGGAATTGGAAGTCGCACTTGACCACACTTCAAATCTTATCAAAAACAACAACGCTGAACTAAAATTACGAAAAACTAGCATCGATGCGATGAAATTGCAGCAGCAAAATGTGCTACTACATCAAGAATTATCGAATCAAAAAAATACGCTAGAAGGTCAATTGGCTGCAATGAAAAGCGTCATGAACGAATGGCCCACGAAGCTTGCCGCCCAACCCATGTTGGACAAGAATATCAAAGCAATTACGGATCGAATCACCAAATTAGAGCTTGAAAGTAAAAATGCCCAAAGGCGCAACGAGGGCGCTTCAACGGTAGATCGATACAAACAATTGCAAGAGATTTTGGCAAACGTTGAGGAAATCAAAACGCGATTAGCGAGTAACGGAAACATTGAAACCGCTGATGTGAAACGGGTTCAAGAATTTCGCGACGACATTGCCCAAGCCAACCTAGAACTGAAAGCACAGAAATTGGAGGCGGAGATTCATTCCTCCTCAGAAATCACCATTCATACGGCGCAAGGCACGAGCCCTATTGAAGACATTGGGATCAAAGCAGGCGAAACCAAGCAAATCGAAGCCTCAGGCAGGGTATCTTTTGAATGGAATGGCGTAAAAATCTCAGTAAAATCCGCATTAAAACCTGTGGATGAAATTGTTGAGACGATTGAACTCAACGAGAAAGCCATCGCAGCGATTTTGGACAACTACGGCCTCAAATCGCTAATAGAGTTTGATCAG
>CAJBVU010000064.1 GCA_903959115.1 uncultured Bacteroidota bacterium | reverse complement strand
ATATTTTTTGTCGGCCCTTGATTTGACAAAACCAATGATGAATTAGGTTCAATCTGATTTCAGTACACAAACATCGCGCACTTTTCAGGGTTCGTGATCTTCGAGCTCTTCCTTCCGCCGTTTACGATGCAATGTATGAAGTGTGTCTGCGACTCAAACTGATTGTATAGCAAATTGTTGCAAACAGAAATTCGAGGGTAGTATTTGATGTTTTTTGCCTCCAAGAAACACCAAATGGCATCGTCTTCTATCGAATAACCCAAAAATGCGAGGTTGATTCTTTTGCTCCCTACCTGGACGGATAGCCCCGCTTGTATTAATGCTGATAACGATAGTTGGTTGGCTGGTGTAATCGTGTTTAAATCGATTGCTTTGCCTGCCGTTTGCGAAAGAGTCAGTTGCACATCGTTCATGTTGAGTTTGCAGCTCACTCGAATGTCTTTTTTTGCCGTTTCGATGCTCACCTCAGTCACACCAACGTAATAGGGGTGAGCCGCGCTGCCCATACATACCAATGCCAAAGCTATTGAGAAATTCAAAATGAAATTCTTGGGGAACTTGGAGAGATGATTAGATATCGACATAATAAATCGAACTTTGCGCTAACAAATATAACACTGCAATGGGCGAAAATTTCTTATGGTTTCAAACAGGCTTTGAGCATATCACTGATTTGGCCGGATACGACCATATGCTGTTTTTGTTGATTCTCTGCAGTGTGTATAGTTTTCGCAACTGGGATTGGTTGATTTTGATCACCGCATTTACCATCGGACATTGTATCACTTTGGCGCTTAGTATTTTGAATATCATTCGATTGCCTAGTTCATTGATTGAATTTTCGATTCCACTTACAATCTTGATTTCCGCCATCTTTCGATGGATTCAGGTAGAAAAAAACGAGAATAAATCGTATCAAAAAGATCAAAAAGTATACGCTATAACCTTGCTCTTTGGCCTGATTCATGGCCTTGGGTTTAGCAATATGCTGCGATCGATGCTAGGTTCCCAAGCCGATATTTTGCAACCCTTGCTGTTCTTTAATTTGGGCCTAGAAGTAGGTCAGATAGTGATTGTGTTGTTTTCACTTGTTACAATTACCTCCCTCAACGAATATGCGCATATTCCTCGATTTTATCTGGTTCGTGGCATCGCCATACCAGTGGGTTTTGTGTCGCTTTGGCTCATGTTTGAACGAGCCCATGCCATGTTTTAATGCGTTTTGTGTATTTTTGTAAAATGTCCCTTTTGCTTGGGAACGTAAATTCTACATTGATGAAAAAACTCTACTCCCTGTGTTTGTCTTTTGCGTTGTTCTTCGCCGTTGCGAATGCCCAAAATCTTCAAAACAATCCCACTTCCAATCACGGTAACAAATTTGAACAATTGGGTACGATTTTGCCTGATGCAAACACTTATCGTACCGCCTCTGGTGCACCAGGTCATGAGTATTGGCAGCAGCGTGCGGATTATAAAATCCAGGCGACATTAGACGAGAAAAAGCAATATTTGCACGGAGAGGAAACCATCACCTACTTCAATAACTCCCCCGATGTGTTAACCTATTTGTGGTTGCAACTCGATGAAAACGAGCACAGTCCTAATGGAGAGAATAACTATTTTAACGAAAGCGGAAAGAGCCTTCCTATCACTCCCGGACAAATAGATGGGTTGGATGTGAAAACGAAACTTGCCGGATACGGCGCCAATGTATTGTCTGTGACAGATGCCCAAGGAAATCCGCTTCATTACGTGATCAATCAAACGATGATGCGTGTTGATTTGCCTAAGCCCTTAGCTAGCAAACAGAAATATGTATTCAATGTAAAATGGAATTATAAAATCCCGGAACGTCAAAAAATTGGCGGTCGCGGCGGCTACGAGTACTTCCCCAAAGATGGCAACCACATCTTCACCATTTCACAGTGGTTCCCAAGACTATGCGTTTACAGTGATTATCAAGGTTGGAACCATAAGCAGTTTACAGGAAGAGGCGAGTTTAGTTTGATTTTTGGCAATTTCGATGTCAAAATGACCGTCCCCGCCGATCACGTTATTGCAGCAACAGGAGAATGTCAGAACTATGCGCAGGTGCTTACTCCAGAACAACTTAAGCGTTGGAATGCAGTGCAAAAATTGTCGGCCGCCGATGTCGCTGCGGCCAAAGGCGCCATGGATCCGACCGAAATCGTAACTTTGGAAGAGGCGAAGTTCCGCGAGCAGCATCGCGATACGCTTCAAACCAAAACTTGGCACTACAAAGCAACCAACGTCCGCGATTTTGCTTGGGGCAGTTCAAGAAAATTTGTTTGGGATGCCATGCCCGAATTTGTGGAAGGAAAACGAATCAATTGCATGAGCTACTACGCCAAAGAAGCCTACGGTTTGTATCGTAAATACTCTACCAAAGTGGTGGCCCACACCATCAAAACCTATAGCAAATACAGCACCGCCTATCAATATCCGGTGGCCATTAGCGTGGAAGCATCGAGTGGAATGGAATATCCAATGATTTGCTTCAATTATGGAAGAACCGACGAGGACGGGACCTATAGCTCTCGCACCAAATATGGAATGATTGGCGTAATTATTCATGAAGTGGGGCATAATTTCTTCCCTATGATTATCAATTCTGACGAGAGAAACTGGTCGTGGATGGACGAAGGATTGAACACTTTTGTACAGTTCTTAACGGAGCAAGAGTTTGATAACAACTACCCATCGCAGCGAGGTCCGGCGCATAAAATTGTGGATTACATGAAGATGCCGAAGGATCAGTTGGAGCCCATTATGACCAATTCGGAGAATATCATCAACTTTGGTCCCAATGCTTATGCGAAGCCTGCTACGGGTTTGAATATTTTGCGAGAAACCATCATGGGACGTGAGTTGTTCGATTATGCGTTTAAGGAATATTGCAATCGTTGGGCTTACAAACATCCGGCACCAGCCGATTTTTTCCGCACGATGGAAGATGCTTCCGGCGTTGACTTGGACTGGTTTTGGCGCGCTTGGTTCTACGATATCCAACCGGTTGATATTTCTATGGATTCGGTTTTGGCCTACAGGCCGTATTCTCCCGCCACTATGCCTGTGAAATTGGATTCTACCCAGCGCAATGGCCGAGGTCGTGGCATGGGAATGGGCAATGGAAAAGGAAGAAATGGTTTGGCAAATATGTCAACTTCGGAATTCCAACACGTGAGCAAACTGCGCAATAAAGCGTCGGGAATCTCATTTGCAGTGGATCGCGATACAGCCTTGCGCGATTTCTACTATTACTACAACCCTTCAAAGGATACGTTTGGTAACGCGGCTAGGGCAGCTATGGCAGATCAATCTCAGCCCAAACAGGAAACATCGGTACGGGACCTATATAAAGATTATACATTGTTAACGCCTGAAGAAATGAAGGCCTACGAAAATGCGTATTTGTATGAAATCACGTTCACTAACAAGGGCGGTTTTGTGATGCCAATTATTTTGCAATGGAACTACACCGATGGTACTTCGGAAGTGGATTACATTCACGCCTACATTTGGCGCAAAAATGAAAATAAGGTGACCAAGAATTTCCTAAAGCGTAAGGAAGTGGCGAGCATCGTTTTGGATCCATTCAAGGAAACTTCGGACATCGATGAAAGCAATCATACTTGGCCTCGTACTGCGGAACCCACGCGTTTTGAAATCTTCAAGAGCAAGCAGCAATCACCGGCGGATCAAGTAGAAATGACACCGATGAAACGGGCGTTGCGCGGTAAAAAGTAATATTGCGCTATTTCCCTGCGGAAATTGTCTAGTGTGCTGAAAATTGGCAATTTACAACCTACCCTGAATGATTGAATCCACCACGGTGGGGTCGAGCAGGGTGGAAGTGTCGCCCAGCGATTCCAATTCTCCCTCGGCGATTTTTCTTAAGATCCGGCGCATGATTTTGCCTGATCGGGTTTTGGGTAATCCGCTGACAATCTGAATTTTATCTGCTTTTGCGATGGCTCCAATTTCGCGACTCACGGTTTCATTGATTTGATGCGATAGCGTGCGCAAATCGGTTTCTAGCCCCTGGTAAATCACGAATGCATAGATGCCTTGACCTTTGATGTCGTGCGGATAGCCAACAATGGCACTTTCGATAACCCCTGTATGTAAATTGATGGCGTTTTCAACTTCAGCCGTGCCGATGCGATGCCCACTGACATTAAGCACATCGTCAACACGACCGGTGATTCGATAAAATCCGTTTTCATCTCGCATAGCCCCATCGCCAGTGAAATAGAGCCCCGGATAGGTGCTGAAATAGGTTTGCTTGCATCGTTCGTGATCGCCCCAAGTGGTTCGTAATATTCCAGGCCATGGTCTGCGAATGCAAAGATTCCCCGATACGTTGTTGCCAAAAATTTCTTTGCCATTTTCATCCACTAAAAGCGGTTCAACGCCGGGTAGTGGTAGGGTGGCATAGGT
>CAJBVU010000063.1 GCA_903959115.1 uncultured Bacteroidota bacterium | reverse complement strand
CAAAGAATCGTAACGGTAGTAGCTTGTACCATAGCGTTGGAAGGCATTGCCCACATACATTTGGTCATAAGCAATACCTGCAGTGATGGTGTGCTTCTTCATGTTGTAAGTAATGTTGTCGATGAAAGACAAGGTGTTGTTGTTCACTTTGTTGTTATAGCTGAACAATTCGTAGCCGAAGCTGATGTAGTTGTCTCCACCTTTTTTGATGTCTACGAAAGGGAATGGTGTGCTATTGGTACCACGGGCATCGGTGATGCTGGTGTAGGTTGCCAAGAACTGATTGCTGATTTTGTTGCTCAAATTGCTTTTCAATTCAGCGGCAACAGACCATACTTTGTTGTCGAATGAATAGTTAGAATTGGCGAAACTCATAGAGTTGTTAGACCAACGGTTTGAAGAAGAGCGTGGGTTTGGCGCAGAAGTACCATTCAATACTTGGTCGTTTGTGTTATGCACAGAGTTGTAGCGCAAGCTGAATTTGTGCTTGTCGGAGATGTTCCAATCTACACGGGCCAAGAATTTTTGGTTGGCAGTATTGAAGTTGCCCAAATTTTCGTAATCACCGGTTTCGTAATTATACTTTTCTTTCAAATGGGTGCGAACCAAGTCTAAGTCACTGGCTAATGTGCGAGACAAGTTAGGGTCTGAGGCGCTCTGCCCAGTGCCTGGGCGTGATGCTTTCCATTGAAGACCAGGGATTGAGGTTTTTTCGTTTTCGTAGTTTACGAAGTAGAAGATTTTGTCTTTTACCAAAGCCCCGCCAATGCGGAAGCCCACGATATTTGAAGAAGTTTTCTTTTGTTCACCTAAATCGAAAGTATCCACTTTGGTTCCGTTGAAAGTTTCATTACGCATCAAGGTATAAACAGAAGCGGTGGTTGTGTTTGATCCACTCTTGGTGATGGCGTTGATGCCGGCACCGGTGAAGTTTGACTGACGAACATCGAAAGGAGAGATGTTGACCTGAACGGCCTCGATCGCATCCAGAGAAATTGGCTGAGCATCGCCACCGGGTAAGTTTTTGTCGCTCAAACCAAAGTTGTTGTTAAAGTTGGCACCATCGATGGTGATGTTGTTGAAACGACCGTCGCGACCGTTGAAACTGCTACCGCTACCGGCTTGAGGGGTCAATCGGGTAAAATCGTTGATTGAACGAGAAATGGTAGGCAAGGTGTTCAAGGTACGGCTGTTGATATTCATGTTGCTACCGGTTTTGGTGGCATTACGAGAAGCACTCACAACCACACCTCCAATTTTTTCAGCGGTGAAGTCGGCGTCGAGTTTGAAGTTTTCACCCAACGTTAAGAATACATCGGTAAATACGATGTCTTTTTGGCCGGGAGACGAGATGGTCACTGTGTAAGGACCGCCCGCATTCAAGTTAGAGATGTCGTAAACACCCCCTGTACGGGTACTAGCGGTGTAAACGGCGTTAGTGGTTGTTAGGACTGCCTTGATGGTGGCGTTCTCAACACCTGCATTCCCGTTGGTAATAACACCGCTCAAGTAGGAGGTGGTTACCTGTGCCAAAGCACTCCCTGTGAAGAAGATAGCGCAGATGGCTGTGGTGATTAGTTTTTTCATTTTTATAGGCTATTATTTCAAGCAAAGAAACAAAAGAGACGTTTTTTTAGTGTTAACAAAATGTAAACAATTGAAATTTCGGGCTGTATTTCTTCCGTTCCAAGGTGCTCAGCGGACAGTTGAGGATAAGAAAATGGTTATTTATTGTCGGTCAATCGGTTGACAATAGGCCATTGGTTGCTTTCTCCAATGTTGAGTAGGGTGTGGTAATCCAGGATGGTAACATTGATGGGTTTTCCCTTGCGCATTTTGATGTGAAGGATGTATTTGCCACGGGTGGTGTAGGCCGTGCCGAGCTTTCCGTAACGCAAACCCCAGCCACCAAATTCTTTGAGGGGGTTTATTTTTAAAAGTTCAACGGTTTCGATGTTTTCCCAGCGTAAAAGATTGGGTTTGTTGTGAAACGGTGGGTATTTGTAGGTAATGCCTTCGGCATTGACGGTTACAATGAGTTTGATGGCAAAAATAAAGAGGCCAACGGCGCCGAGAATGACCAAGCCGAACCAATCAAATGGCTCGCTATCTATGGGGTGGGCGATGCGTTCGTATAAGTAAATGGTGAGCGGAATACTGGCGATTGCCCAAAATATCCATGCGGGGAAGCCTGATTTTTCGGAATATTGTGGTTGGTCGTTCATCATTTTCAAAGATAGTGTTGTGTATTGAAAAAAAAGAGTGGGGGTACTTGCAAAGTAGTTTGAATGGTTGTATATTTGCAGCCCTTTTAAGCATTTTCAATCATGACTAAACGCACCTACCAACCCTCTACTAGAAAACGTAAACACCGTCACGGCTTCCGTGAGCGCATGGCTACAAGCAATGGCCGTAGGGTTTTGGCAGCTCGTCGCAAACGCGGTCGTGCTAGTCTTACTGTATCTCACGAGCGCAGTCACAAGGGTTAATCCCTTTGTTGCGTAAACAGGCAATGACTCACATAGTGTTGCCATATCGTTTGGGAAAGGCTTTCGGTAAATCCGAAAAACTGAACAACGTTAATATTCTCGCCGGGCTTT
>CAJBVU010000062.1 GCA_903959115.1 uncultured Bacteroidota bacterium | reverse complement strand
GCTATATTCTGCTCTTAAGGTCGATGGTCAAAGGGCTTACAAGTTAGCTAGACAGGGCGATGAAACCGTATTGAAATCCAGAAAAATCACCATTCATTCCCTAGAATTTACCCGCATAGAATTACCCGAATTAGATTTTCGCGTTCGATGTACCAAAGGAACCTATATCCGCACTTTGGTGTTAGACATCGGCCACGCTTTGAAATCCGGCGCTTATATGTCGAGGCTGGTCCGCACCAAAATCGGCGACCATCACATCGAAAATTCCGTTTCACCTCACGAGTTTGAAGAGGTATTCAAGTCAAGAATTGTAGAAATTTCCGATACCAAACCCACCAATATTTAAGTTTGGGCCAATTTTTGCTATCTTTGGCCAGCATGCGCACGATACACAAAACTCTACGCTCTTTGGCTTTTATCGCCTTATCGTTAACCTTGGTACAATGTACCGAACTCAACGCCGGAAAAGTTAAACAGGACTTTAACAATTGGTTTACCGATCTCATTACACCTCGCGCCTCTTCTTTGGAAATGGCAAACGATGGTTATATTGTTAAAGGAAATGTTAAAAATAAACCCAATCAGGTGATTCGCTTGTTCGAGATGACGGCGGAAGGATTGGTTTTCATCGACAGCTCTTTTACGGATAAAAAAGGCGATTTCTCTGTCAAAGGAAGTACCAAAGAACTCATTTTCTGTGCACTCATGGTGTTGGACAAACAGATGGTTTATTTGGCGCTGAACAATGCTACAGAAGCTACGCTGGCGATCGATGCTACCACTACCGGCATCAACTATACCATCACAGGAAAGAACGTAGAGGAGAGCCAGTCATTGAAAGACTTGTTGAAGTTGAACGAAGGTTTCTCTTCTAGAATCAAAGCCTTGGAAGCTGAAGCCAGCAAATTGAACCCAAATACCGATGAAGGTTTTAATAAGATGCAAAAATTGCAAGCGGATTATTATGCCAATTTGAGCGAAAGATCCGCCGCTATTTTGAGTTTCGCAAAAGCCAGACCTAGTAGTTTCATCCCCTTTTTCATCCTTCATTTCAATGTGGTTCAAGAGCCTACCATCGAAGTGTTAACGGTAGCTCGCGATGCAGCGGTAAAAGCCGACCCGACTTCAAAATACACCCAAATGATTCAGCAAAAATATCAAGAGGAAGCAAAATTGATGGTGGGTGGTGAAGCGCCGGAAATCAATCTTCCACAGCTTGATGGTACAAATTTGGCATTGAGTTCGTTGCGTGGAAAATATGTTTTGATCGATTTCTGGGCTAGCTGGTGTGGACCTTGTCGCAAAGAGAACCCATACAACGTAGAAATGTATAACCGCTTTAAGGACAAAGGTTTTGAAATCTATGGCGTGTCTTTAGATCAAGATCCAACGCGTTGGAAAGGTGCGATTGAGAAAGACGGATTAACCTGGAAACATGTCAGCGATTTAAAGGGTTGGAGCAGTTCGGCAGGTCAGACTTATAACATTCACTCTATCCCTTCAACCGTATTGGTTGACCCCGCAGGAAAAATCGTTGCGAAAGGCTTGAGAGGTGAAGAGCTCGATGCCAAGTTGCAAGAGTTATTGGGTGCGTCAAGCGCAGACAAAGGCCAATAAGCAGATAAACCTTAAATTAAGGTTTAATTAATGTTAAAATAATACACAGGAGGTCGAAAGTTAACACCAATTGAATTCCTTTGTAACATAATGATTAAAGGACTGCCTAAAGTATTAGTAGTAGATGACGAGCAAGACATTCTCGAGCTAATTAGGCATTCCCTAGCCAAAGAGGGTTTTGAGGTGCATATTGCCGCAAACGGCGCACAAGCAGTTGAGCAAGCAAAAAAAGTAAAACCGGAAATCATCATCATGGACGTCATGATGCCTGTGATGGACGGAATGGAAGCTTGCCGACAGTTGAAGGAAATCCCTGAAACCAAAAACATTCCTGTTATTTTCTTAACCGCCAGAAGCGAAGAATTTGCTGAATTGGCAGGATTTGAAGCCGGAGCCGATGATTATATCGCCAAGCCAGTAAGAGGCAGAGTCTTATTGAGCAGGGTTAAAGCCATATTACGTCGCCGAAATGCTTTGGTGACACCCGAGCCTGAAAAATACGACTTCGAAAATCTCAAAATCGATCGTGAGCGTTTTGTAGTTGAGTACGATGGCAGGACACTTCAATTACCTAGAAAAGAATTCGAATTGCTCTCATTCTTAGCTTCAAGACCTGGACGTGTATTTTCTCGCGATGAAATCTTAGAAAATGTATGGGGCAATGAAGTATTGGTGGTTGACCGTACGATTGATGTCCACGTGAGAAAAATCCGTGAGAAGCTAGACGATAAGTTCATTTACACCGTAAAAGGCGTAGGTTACAAGTTCGAGAGCTAATTTGTCTCGAAAATCGAGAGCACCGCACTCGCTTTATCCAAACATTCTTGATATTCCTGTTCCGCTACACTATCGTATGTGATAGCACCTCCAACGGCATAGGCCAATGTCTTGGCTTGCGAATCGTATTGTAAAGCACGAATCACCACATTGAAATCCATATTCTGTTTCCAAACGAAACCCACAGTTCCAGAATAAATGCCCCGAGCAAACCCTTCCAAATGATTTGTGTGTTGCATCACCGAAATCTTTGGAGCACCCGTCATACTCCCCATTGGGAAAGTGGCATGCATCAATTCCTTTAAACCAACTTCGGGCTTCAATCGACCTTCTACCGTAGAAATCAGTTGATGCACGTGAGAGAAGGAATAAACCGCACAACATTCGGGAACCTGAACGCTACCGACCTGGCAAACTTTCGATAGATCATTCCGCACTAAATCCACAATCATAATATTCTCAGCGCGGTCCTTTTCCGATATTTCCAATTCCCTTGCAACGGCACAATCTCGAACCTCATCCAATTCTAACGACATCGAATCAAATACCCGAGGCCTTGTGCCTTTGATGGGCTGAGAAAAAATCAAATCCCCCCGTTTGCCAAAAAAACGCTCCGGACTGGCGCACAACAAATACCGATCCCCGTCCTTCAAAAACACAGAAAATGGTGCCGGTGCTTTGCGACTCAATACCATAAAAGCATCGTACGGATCAATCTCTTCCTTTGCCGTAAAAGCTATGCAATAATTCATCTCGTAAAAATCCCCTTCCACAATATGCTGTTTGATGCGCTCAACATTCTCCAAATAGGTGTCCTTCGGCGTTTGCGATTGCCACTGGGGTGAATTCTTGGCGGCGAGTTTGGACAAGGAGGATTCATGCCTATCATTACCATCATAATCACCGCTATCCTCCAATCCTGAATTTTGATTACCGCAAAAATTCAACAACGATCCACCATTCAAATTTTGATTACCGCGAGGAAACAGCAAAGATTCATCACCGGAAATTATGCCATTTTTTTCTATTGCTACCCAGCGCTCAGGGCTGACGAATTTCAAAGCATCGAATTCTACCAATTGGGTAAGGTCCGATTCCAAGGAAGGTTCAATTTGATTCTTATAATCATAACCCAAATATCCCATCACCGGAATTTCTGGACAACTTGGAATATCAGACAAATCAGAAAATTGCTCGGCAATACCAAAGCCAGCCATGAGGGAAATCTGACCACGATCATCGGACCGACCTGCGCTCAAAAAAAATGCAAGCAAACGACTCTTTTTTTGCCTTTTCAAGCAAACATTCTAGTTGGTATGCAATTGTAATTCCTTGATTTTTCATCACTTATCACAAAATCATTTGATCATCCTCCAAACTTTCCTCACCTTGATAAAACCGATGAATTACCCGCGATTTCGCTACTCCAACCACACCTGTCAAAACTTCAACACTCGCCTCTTTTACCTTTTTTACACTTTTAAAATGCTTCAAAAGCAATCTAGCTGTCTCCTCGCCTATCCCTGGAATTTCCGTCAACTCTGTCCGTAACGTCCCCTTATCCCTCCTACTTCTGTGATGCGTAATTCCAAATCGATGCGCCTCATCACGCATTTGCTGTATCACTTTCAACGTCTCCGATTTCTTGTCGATATACAAGGGCAGGGAATCTCCGGGGAAATATATTTCCTCCAAACGCTTCGCAATCCCCACGATGGCCAATTTGGTATAAATCCCCATCGACTTTAATGCTTCCACCGCGGCGCTCAACTGACCCTTGCCACCATCCACCACAATCAACTGAGGCAATGGCTTTTGCTCATCAATCATCCTTGAATATCTGCGTGTAATCACCTCTTTCATCGTCGCAAAATCGTCCGGCCCTTCTACCGTTCGCACATTGAAATGTCGGTATTCTGATTTAGCCGCCTTCCCATTCTTAAAAACCACGCAAGCACTCACAGGGTAGGTTCCCTGGAAATTCGAATTATCAAAACACTCAATATGTCGTGGCATCTCACTCAACCGCAAGTCCTTCTTCATCTGCTCCATCAATCTGTCCACGCGGATTTCGGGATTCAGTTTTTCGTATTGCGACAATTTCTCCTGCTTATAGAGCAAGGTATTTTTCATACTCAACTCCAGCAAACGTCGTTTATCGCCCATTTTAGGAACCGTAACAGCAACACCATCTAATTCTAAATCTAGCTCATGGCTTAAGACAATTTCTTTACAGTCATCACCATATTGACTGCGCATCTCCGCTACGGCCGAGGCCAGAAGATCAGAATCCACCTCATCCAGTTTTTTCCTTATTTCTACGTTACGACTTACGATGATCAACCCGTGACTTACCCGAAGAAAATTGACGAACGCAACCTTCTCCGTACTACTAATGCTATATACTTCTAAATCACCGAGAACGGTGCTTACAATGGTACTTTTTGATTGATACCGCTCTAAGGAATCCAATTTCTCTTTGAAATCATAGGCTTTTTCAAATGCCAATTCGGCGGCGGCATTCAGCATCAACTCCTTTAGATGTCGTTTCACCTCCCCCAAATTTCCTTTCAACAAATATTTTATCTGGGCAATGCTTTCGTTGTAAGATGATTCGGTTTGATGCCCTTCGCATGGACCCATGCAATTTCCCAGCTG
>CAJBVU010000061.1 GCA_903959115.1 uncultured Bacteroidota bacterium | reverse complement strand
CATTGTTTTGGATAGGACTGGTTAATTGTCCTGTTTTGAACAAAGGTGTCTTTCATCCAATACCCATTAAAATCAGGGGGTTGCATTTTTCCATGATAGTAAAGTGCGAAGGATTTGAATCCATGTGTCTCTACCATTTTATTAACTTGGGTTTCTTTGTGAATAGTATGGATTAATTCGTCTTGGGTGATCTGTGACACAACCGGTAAAAGGAAATAGTAAACCGCCAGGCCGATTCCTCCAAAGGCTAAAATTAGTTTTCCTGGATGCAATTGTTCTTGGAAAAAATTCTTCACAGTTAGGGGTAGAAAAACCGAAACGGCGATGGCACCTGGGATAAACAATGAGATCTTTTGTAGCCAATGCATGGGTTGTGGATTTAGAAGTTGTTGAATTGAAAAACTATCTAAATTTTTGGCTAGGAATGTCAATTTCTCCGGAATGACAATAGCTAGTGGTAATATCCACAAAAGGGCTGTCCAAATAATTCCGATTAGCAATAACAGCGATTTCTGCAGTATGAAATTGTTGCCGCGGTTTGTATGGATTCTGTAGGTATGATAGGCTGCAAAATAGGTGAGTGGGAACCAACATAAGCTGCTGTAATGGATGATTTTGGTTGTAACGATGCTGAAAAGTATCAAAACGAACCAAAACAAGATTCGCATAACGGAATGCCAACTTTCCAATTCAAAGTCTTCTTCCCCACGCTGGCCTAAATAGGGGATGGCCAAAGCAATTGCGGGAAAGCAGAGTATCAATAAAACGATCGCATGATAAAACCAGGGTTGATTGTGCCAGGCAATTTGTCCTTTAACCAGCTCCATTTGATAGGCGATGAAGGAATCAAAGAATTGGGGACCTAAATTGTGATACAGTGGGTAGATCCAGATGGCAACTACAAAAAGCATCGCACCAAGAAAAATAAATAGGCGTGGCGAAATAATGTCTTGCCAGCGACCCCGAAAGGCAGTCATAACAAAGGCAACGGCACCCATGATTATCAAGGCGGTCTGACCTTTGGTTAGAATGGCGAGGCCTACAAATACACCGGATAATAAATAGTGTCCGTGGGGTCTATGACCTTCAACATCGCAGCGAGTGATGCGGTACCAGTGCCAGATTGAAAGAAATATCAATAAATTAAACACCGGATCGATGATGCCCGATTTGTAATAAACCAAAGGCGCAAATGTGAGCGTTACCGTAATCGCCCAAAATACCCCCAATGTTCGCCGACCTAGATAACTGCCGATATGGTAGGCAACGTTTGCTGTGATGATTCCGGCGATGGCGTTGGGTAGGCGGTAGACCCAGGTGTGGTCGCCAAACAGGTTGACAAAAAACGCTTGAATCCAAATAAATAGGGGCGGTTTTTCCCAGAATGGTTCAAATGCGATTTGTACGTATTTGTAGTTACGGCTGACAACCATTTCGCGGGCGGATTCAGCAAAGTTGAGTTCATCCCAATCGAATAAATGAATGAGTCCCAACCCTGGCAAAAAAAGGATAATGGCAAGTGCGGTAATGATGAGGTGGACGTAAAATTTAGACATCATAACCTAGTTTCTTTGAATATTGGTAACTCAATTGAAGGAATAACAGAGCGATGGTTCCGCCGGTGCAAACATCAAATAGAAAATGCTGTCCTAGGTAGATTCTCGAATATCCGATGCCGGCTGCGAAGAGGGCACAAGTGATGCCCCAAACCTTAGAATTTTGTAAATTTTTGATAGAAATTGCGATTAAACCCATGCAGAAAAATGCCACGGCGGTATGACCGCTCGGAAACGATTGCCAGTGGTGAATTTCAAGATTCTCGATGTGCCGCAATTGGAAAAATTTGGCTTCAATTGGGCGAGGTGCGTTAAACCAAGTCTTTACTAGAGCCACAAAAATTGATTGAATTCCAAGTCCGATTCCAAATACGAGTCCGCGTTTTGCATTAAAGTAAAAACCGGTCAAAATTGCCAAAACAATCAGTAACCACTCGGCCAACCACGAAAAGTGGATAAAAAAATTATCTGTGGTGTGATTGCAAAAATGGTGAATCCAGTTGGATACAGAATCGTTCAATCCCAAGCCTACAGCGACCCAACCTGAAAGTAAAAGCAGGAATGAGGTTAAGAAAAATCTGCTTTGGGCCATGGTTGATGCAAAGATAATTACTTCATCATGCTGAAACATTTTGAATTTAACACTAAATTGTTTTTTTTGCGACATCACCCTTTGTTAAAAACAGTAATTATGGCCTCAACTTCAACCTCACGAACCAAATTGGAACTAGAATACGCGCTGCGTTCTTCCCCTAATATTTTATATCAGTATATTTCTAATCCTTCCGGTTTGCAGAATTGGTTTGCTGATCATGTTGGCGTTAAAAATGGTGAAAATTATAAATTCAAGTGGGATGATGGTACAGAAATGGACGCATTATTGGTGAAAGCTGTACAAAGTAAATATGTACGTTTTAAAATAGCGGATGCTGTGGATTCTGATGAATTTTTAGAATTTAGAATTCAGCAAGATGCAATAACCGGAGATATCGATTTGATCATTACTGAATTTGTAAATTCAGGAGATGAAGAGAGCGCTGCATCTATTTGGGATGCCGCTGTTGATAGCTTGCGTTTTACGATCGGGGCGTAATTCTCGCTTAGCGTTTGAGCTCAGAAATAGCCAGGAAAGCGAGTAATCCGCAACCTTGCTCCAGTGCATCTTCGTCTACATCAAAACTTGGATGATGTACACTAAATGTGGTTTTCTTAGCTTCATTTCTCGTACCCAATCGATAAAAACAGCTAGGTACTTCCTGTGTAAAGTATGAAAAATCTTCGGCAGCCATCCAAATGCCTAAATGCTCTACGTTTTCCTCGCCAAGAAATGACTTTGCCTCCGATTGAAGTCGCTCTGTAAGATCTTCGTTATTCTTCAAGAACGGATATCCTCGTTTTATATCAAAATCAACCGTACCACCCATACCCTCTACCAAACCATTGGCTAGGTTTAGCATTTTTTGATGGGCTTCTGAACGCCAGTTTTCGTCGAGGGTTCTAAATGTACCTTCAATTATGACTTCGTTGGGGATTACGTTGGTTGCGCCTTGTGCTATTACTTTGCCGAAACTCAAAACGGATGGGATGGCAGGGTTTGCGGCGCGCGAAACGATTTGTTGTAATGCAACGATCAAATGCGCGCTAATTAATACTGGGTCTATGTTAAAGTGTGGCATCGCACCATGTCCGCCTTTGCCCGTTACTTTTATATAAATTTCATCGGTGCTCGCCATGTACAATCCAGGACGAAATCCAGTTTTACCTGTTTCAATGCCAGGCATCACGTGCTGACCGATCATCACATCCACATTTGGATTTTGAAGCACACCCTCGGCAATCATAAGCGATGCGCCGCCGGGAAGTCTTTCTTCGCCCGGTTGAAAAACAAGTTTTATCGAACCTTCAAATTCGTCTTTTAGTTCTGTTAAAATTCTCGCGGCTCCCAATAAACTGGTTGTATGAACATCGTGACCACAAGCATGCATCACGCCTTCCTTTTTGCTGCGATAGGGCCTACCATCGTTCACTTCCACAATGGGAAGCGCATCCATATCAGCCCTGAGTCCGACCACTTTTTTCGATGGATTTTTTCCTTCGATGACGGCCACCACTCCCGTATTTGCCAATCTCTGTGTTTTTAAACCCAAGGACTGCAATTCTTTTTCTACCAAAGCTGCAGTTTCGTGCTCTTGAAACGATAGCTCCGGATTTTGATGGATATGTCGGCGAATGTCGACCAACGCCGGTAAAATAGAGGCTGCGCGGTCTTGGATATGTTTCTTTACGTCCATGATTGGAATTGTTGTATCAGATGAAGTACTTTGCAAATCTAATCGTTTCTCTATTATTCAATTCACATGATTACTCAAAACTCAATCGAACAGCTGCTAAATGTGGTTAACATCGAGGATGTAGTGGGTGATTTTGTGTCGCTCAAACGCTCTGGCCCTCGATATAAGGGTTGTTGTCCATTCCACGACGAGAAGACGCCGAGTTTTGTAGTATCTCCATCCATTGGCATTTACAAGTGCTTTGGTTGTCAGAAAGGCGGCAATGCCATCCAGTTCATGATGGATATTGAGAATTTGAATTTTGTGGAAGCGGCAAAAAGTCTTGCAAAGAGATTTGGAGTGGAATTGGAGGAAACGCATGTTGAGAATCAGGATGCGCATCAAGAAGCCCAACGACAGCGAGAATCCATTCAGGCCGCGGTAGATTTTGCCCAAGGTTTTTTCGTCACTCAATTGTTTGATGGCGATGAGGGGAAGTCGATTGGTCTGCCCTATTTCAAGGAGCGCGGTTTTACCGTTGAGACGATAAAAAAATGGGGACTAGGCTATAGTCCTGAGTCGTGGGAGGCTTTGGCGGGTCATTCCAAGGTCAAGGGGTTTAATGCGGAAGTGATGGTTTTGGCGGGGTTGTTGAAACTGCGCAATAACGGAACGCATTACGATTTGTTTAGGCATCGAGTGATGTTCTCTATATATTCGGTGACAGGAAAGGTGATTGCTTTTGCTGGTCGGAAGATGAGTAGCACGGACCCATCGCCGAAATACGTGAATTCGCCCGAAACCGACCTCTATAAAAAGAGCGATGTTCTTTTTGGCTTGTTTCAGGCCAAGAATTCGGTAAAAAAGGCCGACAAGGTGTATATGACCGAAGGGTATACCGATGTGATTACTTTGAGTCAGGCCGGTATTGAGAATGTTGTTGCGAGTTCAGGTACCGCGTTAACGCCGGGGCAGATTAAGTTGTTGAAGCGCTTTACGGACAACGTAACGGTGGTTTACGACGGGGATGCGGCGGGGATTAAGGCATCGTTACGAGGGATAGATCTTTTGCTACAGGACGGGTTGAATGTGCGTGTAGTGTCATTGCCGGAGGGTCAGGATCCTGATTCGTTTTGTCAGAAATTAGGCGGGGATGATTTCCAGGCGTATTTGAATGAGAACGAGGAAACGTTTATCCACTTTAAGGCCAAGTTATTAATTGATGAGAGTAAGCACGATCCGCTGAAAAAGTCGGATGCGATACGTGAGATTTTAAAAAGTGTTTCATTGATAGCCGATGGGCTGAAGCGCTCCGCCTTAACCCGAGACTTATCGCAGATATGCGAAATGGAGGAGTCGGTGTTGGTTCAGGAGTTAGGGAAGTTGTTGCGACAGCAGAAGGCGAAGGAGGAGCAAGCATTTGTAAGTCAGATTGCATCTATCACTCATGAGATGGGGGTGGGGATGATTGCGCCGGCGAAGCCGGCGCTCACAGACCATCACCAAGAAATGGCGGTTTTTAGACTTTTACTATTACACGGTAATGAAACGATGGATGCGGAACAGACCGTATTTCACCATTTGGTGGAGAAAGTTTTGAACGATCCTGATTTGGTGTTTGAAGATGAACTCGCCATTCGATTGATTGCTGAAGCAGCGCAACTTGAGGCTTGGCCCGAAAAAGAGCATTTCATCCATCACTTGGATAGTGAGATTGCGGCATGGGCTGCTGGGATTTTAGCTGGCGGACATACTCTTAGTAAGGCGTTTGAAGATAATTTTATTGACGTGTCTCTGCCGGAATCAACGGTAAACGAGCAAGTGAAAAATGTAATTTTGCATCTCAAACGAAAGAAATTTGATAAAAGTCTTAATCTCGCCCTGTCTATGTTAGAAAATCCTGAAGTATCTCCAGAAGAAATGATGGAAATACTCGATTATATCAAGGCGATAAACATCAAAAAGAAGGAGATTGCCGACGATTTAGGGAATTCGATCAGTTGGATTTGAATTTAAGTCGTTGTAATTCAACATTTTAATTTTTTGGCACGCCGTTTGCATACTGGCCGGTATGTTTAAAAATAAATTAGTCATTCCAACTTTCGTATTACTTTTCCTTACCGCTGCGGCAATTGGAAAAACGGCTTTTGGAACTGATAAAGTAATCCCCGTGGCTGAAGTGAAAGCATCAGACACCGCGGTAGTTACCGTAAACGATTCATTGTACTTTGATTCATTAGAACTTTCTTTAAAGCGCATCCCCAACGCACAGCCTATGTATTCTGTTGCCAAAAAGGCAATTGGTAAGTGGGCGAAGTTGTTTATCGCAGTTAAAATAGTAGAAAGTGGCAACGATGGCGATAATTCTATCTATGCTCGTCGCGACAACAACCTCACTGGTATGCGTCAACCCCGCGTTCGCAAAACCATGTCGTTGGGTGCAACCAAAAACAAATACGCCCGTTATGCCAGCTGGTATGATTGCATGGTGGATTTTGGAATGTACTTGGATGGAATGGAAAGAGGCTTCATCAAAAAGCACCATCGTCCAGTTAGAAATAGCCAAGAGATGGTTAAATATCTTTATGGTAAGTACAATTCTCACCCCGTGTGGCGCAAGCGTACCTTGTACGTATTGAAGAATTTTAAGTGGAAGTAATTACCTCTGGCGCTTGTATCGCAGACAGTATAAGCTGAATCCTAGTGCGATAAAAAAGGCGGAACCGCTGAATCCAAATATTCCGACATAGTTCCAGCTCATTCCTTTGATAAAATAGTTTGCGGTAAGGCCGCCGACGATAATTCCCAATTCTAAAAACATAAATAACATCGCAAGGGCACGACCTCTGTGATGGTTATCTGCGGTATCGCTCGCCCAAGCAAATAAACTCGGCGCGTTAAATCCTTGTCCGATTCCGTAAAGGATAGCCGAACTCGCAAACCAAATGAGGCCGGGTAATTCGCAAGTTGAGCAGTGGGTTTGGTGTTGATGTTGGAGGCGCATCGACATATAAACCAAGATCGACATCGACAAGACTTGCGCTGCGGTTCCGATGGCGGTGCTCCATGCGCGACCTAAGGCATCGCTCACACGACCGCTTATCAGTCGAAACAACAACGAAACGCCTATATAAATACTTAAAAATAATCCTTTGTTTGTGTAGCCCATTTCCAAGGTAAAATCGGACATTACAGTGAGTATGGATCCCAGTGAAATGCAAACCAAGAACATAATAAAACTGGGACGCCACGCGGGAAAATAGAACAGGTTTCGGATGTTAAAGACGAATTCTTTTCGGTTTGATATTGTACGCGTTTCAGGCAAGCTCATAAAGAGTAGCCAAGCCAAAGAAGCCAGGGCTGCACTGGTGTAATAGAGAATATCTACCCCAAAATGCAATGCGATAACTGCGCCCAGTGCATAGCCAATGGTGGTTCCGAGATTATTGAACATCCCTTGCCAGCCCATGGCGCGACCGCGGTGGGATTCGGCGACGACATCGGCGGTGAAGGCGGTAAAACCTGTCGGGGTGAACCCTGTGGAGAATCCATGAATTGCGCGAACGATCAAGAATCCCATGGCTGTGGTCACCATCGGGTAGAAACAACCCGCGATGATGCAAAATAAGCATCCACCGATCATAGCCCATCTACGGCCAAGGTTGTCGGTGATCCAACCACTAAAAGGCCGTGCAATTAGGGCGCTAAATGAAAACGCTGGGAT
This sequence comes from uncultured Bacteroidota bacterium, assembly GCA_903959115.1. GTDB lineage: Bacteria > Bacteroidota > Bacteroidia > NS11-12g > UBA955 > UBA955. The sequence continues at coordinate 458 of CAJBVU010000061.1, read as the reverse complement.
GATCCAACCTACGTAAGCAGCGCCGCCTTTGGATCGGAGTTCTTGCGCTAACTCGGGAAGAATGATGTTAAATGAGAGGAAGAAACTCATCGCGCCCAAGCACATTATCCAAAACACCCTAGGGTATTTGTAGGGTAGGGCTTGTTGAACAGAACTCATTTACTGGAATAGTTGGCAACCAATGGCATAATGCGTCCTTTTCCAAAGGCTTTGGTGCTTACACGCAAAATGGGTGGGGCCTGATAACGCTTATATTCACTTCCGTTTACTAAGTCGACAATCTTATGCACCGTGGTTTGGTCGTATCCCATCGTAATTAGTTCATCAACCCCTTTGTGCTCTTCGATGTAGTGTTTTAACAATTCATCCAGGACATCATAATCGGGGAGGGAATCAGCATCTTTTTGACTGGGTCTGAGTTCAGCAGATGGCGCTTTATTAATGATATTATTTGGGAT
>CAJBVU010000060.1 GCA_903959115.1 uncultured Bacteroidota bacterium | reverse complement strand
GCGAACGACCATGCAAATCGATTGGCGAAGCACAAAAATTGCAGATTACCAACAAGCGGGCTTCAAATACGCCATACACGCCATCAAACTCGCCGACATCCCCGGCTGGGAGCAATACACCGAATTACGCCTCCAAATCACCGCTGCCAGCCAATGTTTGATTGGCAAATATTTAGGTAACCCACACCTATACGGCGTTCAGCCATAAAAAAAGCCCCGAGAAATTCCCAGGGCTTCTATCTCACTCGCGCAAGGCGAAATGTAAAAATCTATTGAAAATGCGATGGGTCAACCACTGTAAATACGCGGTGTAAATTGAAGCCCAATCGCACGCCAGCAGCACCCCAGCGATCTGTATTGCGTGTGATAAACATCGACTCGTTCATACCCACACTGTTCGTAAAATCAAATTGAAACACGTGTCCGCCTGTCTCCACATCAAATCCCACCGAGAAACTGTTGTAGAAATCGCCATTGCCATTGAGGATGGGAATGTATTCCATGTTCAGCGAGGTACGTGAACTCAACTTGTTACGGAACCCCATGCCCAAAGCGAACTGGGTTTTGGCTGTACCGCTGCTTACAAAAGACTCACTGGCCGCATCGTATCGATCGCTCATGCCCGACACCACCACGGTGGGCGATAATATCCATGAAAAATCGTCGTTCACTTTCTTTCCAACAATCACCTGTCCTACATAAGAAATTCGCTGCTTACCGGGAATTCCCCACGTAATGGTCACAGGACCCGCAATACCCATAATCGTGCGATCATACTGGGTGTTCTTATAATCCACGGCGCCAAGCAACAGGATCGAAAGCGGCTTTTTATTGTCGGAAGTTTGATGCATGAGGCGATATTTCACATAGGCATCCACCCCTTTTTCTGATTTCACGTTGTAGCGCCCCAACCCCACCATGAAGTTTTCATTCACGCCATACTCACCGCCAAAACGGATGGTAGCAACATCAAATCCGAAGGCATTCACCGCATCTTCACTATTAAACGCGGCGGCACCACCATTCATCGCACCAAATCGGTGGCTCATTTTGAAATCGAAAACACCGGGATCAATGAGTTCCAAGCTCTGCAAATTCACCACTTTGGTGGTTTTGAAAGCATATTGAACTTTTTCAGCAACCGGGGCCGACGGCTCATCGAACAGAGAAAAACTGGTATCGTCTTGGGCTTGTACCACATTCATAGCAACAGACCCAAGGGCAATGGCTACAACGCGCAACCAACTATTCACATTGATTTTACGCATTACCATCTTCTTACAATATTAAAGCCGAAACGAAGGTTAGAAGGTTCAAAAGAACCGTTGTTTTGTGTCATGTAGTACGATTCATTCATCGATTGGGCGTTGCTCACACTCAGCTGAAAAACGTGTTTGGCCGTGTAAATCTCAAATCCCAAGGCCATGTAAGGATCTGTGGGGATGTTCACCGATTTTGAAGCACCGCTGGGTGATGGCATTTTCGACAAAAACGGTTTCTGTATTTCAGCGGTGACCGCATATCGATCAGACAATTTCATCCGTCCATAGGCACCCATCACGGCGATGTCGTTGGACTCGTTGGCCAAATCTACCAAATTCACGTGCACCAAACTGGGCGTGAGGGCAATCAACAATCGATCATTGATGTTTTTACTGATGATGATGGTATTCACAAACCGTAATCGGTTGGAATAGTAGAAAGGTTCGGGAGAAATGCTGGCCCTGGCTTGCGTGTTAATTGAAACGTTGCTATACCAAGCCGCCGTAACCTCCGATTTACTGTCGCCGTCTTTCTTGGGCGATGCCGTGGCTTTGCCTTTGAATTGATACTTGAAGTAGCCATCCGCGATTTTGTTCATGCTACTGCGCGATACACCCACGGTGAGTCGTTCCGACAGTCCCGCATCCAAACCAATGCGCATATAACTTTGATCCAGTCCGTACCAATTGTAGGCACCGGTACCAAAGGTCCCGAAACGATGTTGAATGAACATTTCCCACTCGCCTTTGGGCAATCCAACAGCGCCTTGCATATTGATGATGCGCAAGCTTTTGCGTTCCAAACTCAATGCGGGGGGAATGTATTTGGTTTGTATTTGGGTGATATTAATGGTTTGTGTAACTGCATCGCGAACGGTTACAGAATCACTGAACGTTTCTACAACCTCGGCTTGCAGGGGCGATTGCATCATCCATCCACCGAGAATCGAAACAAGTATATATTTTCTCATCTCTGCGTTTATTGGGGCATGCCGTTGCGAATCCACTTATCTACCTGTCCGATTTTACAATCGCTCAATTTGCCACCGGGAGGCATCAAACTATAGGGACTGGTTTTTTTCATGGTGCCACTCAAACTGCCTTTCAGCGCTTGGGCTTTTACTAGATCGTAAGTATTTAGCGATACACCACCGGAAGGACCGCTGCTACCATGACAACCGATGCAATTTTGATTGAACAGGGGCTGAATGTTTGCCGTATAGGTTGGGTTGGCCGAGTCACAGACCGAAGTGCCATAATTTTCAGCTTTGTTGTCGTAATAGCAACTTTGGGTCGCCACCACAATACCTATAACCAAGACTGCAGGTAAACAGAATTTGAATTTAGTCATTAGGAGCTCCTCTTTGAATCCAATTGCGCACTTGGTTGATTTCACAATCGCTCAATTTGGCACCGCCCTTGGGCATGGGGTAATTACCGCTATGGTCTAGTGATTTTAGCAAGCCTTGGTTGATGGCGTTTTTCACACCGATATACCCTGAAAGTTCCACTTGGGCGGAGGCATTGGGATAGGCGTGACAACCCACACAGTATTTTGTCATCATGGGCTGAATCACCGCGGTAAATCCAGACACCGCAGAATCACATTTCACCGCACAGTTGATACCGTTTTTGGCACCATCGGCGATCCAATCGTAAAGCATTTGCTTTTCAGCGTCTGAAAGTTTTGTATATCCTTTGGGTGGCATTTCGTTGTCTGCAACCACTTCATACAATTCTGAACTGTTCGGCTTGCCTTTTACTATCCCGTCGCTGACGATTTTTTTATAGTTCGATAAATCGTATCCTTCTGCTGCGGTGCCGGCATCGTGACAACCACTCATGGCGCATTTGGAATTGATGATGGGCAGGATATCTCTCTCAAAGCAGATGGCTGCATTGGGATCGCCCATTTGTTCGTGCTGACAGGATTGCATGCCCCAAACACCCACGAAGGCGAAGGCGGCGATGAGCGAAAACTTTTTGATGTTCATGGTTTGAATTGACGTTGTAGATTGAGATTACTTTGCCAAAGCACAATCCACAGCAATATCGATATCGTCAGAAACCGATGCCGAACTAGCAGCCGGAATTTTAATCTGATAATCTGAACATTTGATCTTGAAATTTGCTTTCAAAACCACATTACCGCCTTTAACAATCACTTTTCCAGGTACGGTGATGTCTTTTGTCACCCCGTGCATTGTCAGTTTCCCAACTGACTCAACAGGGTACTCACCATCTTTAGTGAAATTCACTGTTGCCATGTTTGAAATTTTTCCAACAAAATTGCTGTATTGAAACTGAGAAGTTTCCATGTAATTCTCTTGGAAGTGCTTCTGCATCAACCCAGATTTAAACTGAAATCCATTCACAGGCACGCGAAATTGCATCTGATTTTTTGCAGGAGCAATGGCCGCTTCAACCTGTGCATTGGTAGCAGTAAATTCTTCAATGGCTGTTTTGCTCTTGAATGAGATGTTTCCTGCTGAAGTTTTAAATACTTGCGCTTGCGCAAATCCAGCGATTGCTGTCACTGCCAATATTAGAAGGGTCTTTTTCATATGTTTTTATTTTTTGATTGAATCCGAATTTTCATGCTCCACAGAACGACTTACATCGCTTTGATGTTTCTCATGTTTTAATAAATCGCAGCGTGATAGATCGATTTTCTTTTCAGCGAACAAATCATCTGCCGACATAGGAACCACAAGACCATCACAAACACATTGAACGGTAACAATATCACCCGCAACCACTCCACTTACCGCAGAATTCATCGAAGTATGGAAATTAGCATTAACAAAGAAACCTTCAACGCCAGATTTCAATTGTAAAGTTACACTAGAATCACCCACCACATCACCTACTTCCGCTGTCAATTTAACCGACTTACCAACAAACGAAGAAAATGTATTTGCCGCGCCAGTATCAGAGTCTAGCTCCTTTACCCAGGCGTTGATATCCTTCTCGAAATCAGGATTTCCTGTTGATTTAATCTCAGAAGGTTTGGTGTATAAATAGTAACCAATAGCGATACCCATGACGAAAATCGCCAAAACTGTGAGAATGATGTTTCGTTTGTTCATATTATTGGTGATTTTTGCAAATAACAAATGTTGATTTGCGAACCTTGTAACAACAAATGTGCCATGAACCCCCAAACGATGAAGCAACTATTATCATTTTTCTCAGTAAGCCTAATATCCATTCTCGGATTAAACGCTCAGAATCAATCAGATACCATTATTTACAAGGCTGAAAAAATCTACACCGCGGACACGGGTTTTTCAATCGCCACCTCAATGGTTATTTCCAATGGCGTGATTCTTTACATAGGTTCCGACAAAACGGCTGATTCCCTTTACCCAAAGGCCAGATTCATCAATTATGGCAGCAATATCATCTACCCGGGCTTTATCGATGCGCACTGTCATTTCCTTGCCTACACCAAAGGACTGTCGCAAGCCGACTTAGTTGGCACGAAATCGGAACAAGAAGTTATCAAACGCCTTAAGAAGTACGTCAAAAAAAACAAAGCGAGATTTCGTACAACTGACGCCAATCCTAAACCTTGGATCGTTGGCAGAGGCTGGGATCAAAATGACTGGGAAAATAAAGAATTTCCAAACATGGATGCGCTTAACAAAGCCTTCCCCAACTTACCCGTTTGTTTAAGTAGAATAGACGGTCATGCAGTTTGGATCAACCAAGCCGCGATAAACAGGCTACACCTAAACCCCGATACCCTTGTAGAAGGGGGTGAGTTTATTTTCAGCAAACCCATTCCAACTGCTGATTTGATAAATTCGGGAACAAATCCAAAAACGGGAACATTTACAGGAATTTGCATCGACAATGCCGCCGAAATTGTGAAAAATCAAATTCCAGACGTCCCCTATTCCGTTTGGCAACCCTACCTCAAAACAGGTCTCAAAAACTGTCATTCTCAAGGGTTAACGCAATTGGTAGAAGCAGGAATTAAAGTAGAAGATATTAATATGATTCAAGATCTTCAATTCAAAAAAGAATTGCCGATGCGAATCTATGCAATGCTAGCTTGCAGTGAAGAAAATCTGAGTTACGTGTCTCGCAACGGAATGATATTCGACGACATGCTAACGGTTCGGTCAATGAAATTCTATTTAGATGGCGCGCTAGGATCTCGCGGAGCATTGTTGAAAGGCGATTACTGCGACCAACTCGGTCATAAGGGGCTTCAATTGATGACAATCCCCAAGTTTGAAATGTACCAAGTTTATTTACTCAACAAGGGCTTTCAAGTTTGCGTGCATGCCATCGGAGATAGCGCAAATACTATCGCTTTAAAAACATTTAATAAGAATATCCCTGAAGGTTACGATGCACGATGGAGAATCGAACACGCGCAAATTGTAAGTGGCAAGGATCAAAAGTTGTTTTCCAAACGCAGCATCATTCCAAGTGTTCAGCCAACCCATGCTACCTCCGACGCTGCTTGGGCAGACAGTAGATTGTGCAATACCATAAATAAAGGTGGATACGCCTATCAAAACCTACTACGTCAATCCAAAATCATCGCTTTGGGTACAGATTTTCCCGTTGAAGGCATTTCGCCGATTCATACTTTCTATTCTGCTACGCAGCGAATGGATGCGGGAGGGAAACTGGAAAAACCGTTTATCGGAGAACAGGCATTATCGAGGAAACAAGCCCTTTGGGGAATGACCTTGTGGGCCGCATATGCAAATTTTGATGAAACAAGAACAGGGTCGCTCGAAACCGGGAAATTGGCTGATTTTGTTGTTTTAAATACCGACATCATGACCGCCGAGCCGAGTAAGATATTGAAAACCAAAGTAAGGGCTACATACCTTGGTGGTGCTGCCGTTTATTCTCGTTAATTGGGGGCAAAGTTCCATTAACATGACATTCATCATCATTCATTTTTTTACAAAACCATAACTTTGTATTCGATGAAATTCCCAATCTCATTTTCACTTATTGCGATGTCGCTTATTTCGGGTTGCGGCAATAAGGAAAAAACGATTACTCCCACAATCAAACCCATTACCGAATCGGTTTACGCCAGTGCTACGATTCAGGCTGCGGAACAGTATACCCTCTACCCTGCCATCGCGGGGAAAATCCTTTCGTTTGATGTCGATGAAGGCGATTTAATCGCGGCTGGCGGCTTGATCGCCTATTTGGAAAATACAGCAGCGACCAACTCTGCCAACAATGCAGAATCGGCGGTAGTATTATCAAAACAGTCTGCCATTCAAGTTCAGGAATTGGAGGCGCAGCTAAAATCAGCCAAAGAGCAATCGAAATTGGACTCCGTTAACTTCCAACGACAGCAAAATTTATATTCAAAGGAAATTGGCAGCTTAAGTCAACTCGAATCACGTCGTTTGGCATCTATCGCAAGTAAGAACTCTGTCATCGCATTAAATGCCAAGCTTATACAGGTCAAAAATCAATTGCGTTTCAATCAGAATCAAGCGCAGGCCAATGCGAATGTGGCGACAAAGAATTTGGGGGATTACGCGGTAAGATCCGACATCGGTGGTGAGGTATTTCAGTTACTTGCGAAAAAAGGAGAATGGATTTCCCCTCAAAAGCCTTTGGCGATTATAGGAAACAGTAAAGATTATTTGGTGGTTATGGAAGTTGATGAAATGGATATCGTGAAGATCAAATTGGGTCAGACCGTTCTAATTTCAATGGATGCTTATGACCAATCGTTTGAAGGTCACGTATCGCGCATCACTCCGATTATGAATCCCAAAACCCAATCATTTGTAATTGAAGCGGCTTTCAATACCCGTCCGGAGACTTTATACCCTGGATTGAGCGCAGAAGTAAACATCGTAATTGCGCAAAAACCCAAGGCACTATTAATTCCAATTGGCAGTCTTGAAAAAAACAATATCGTTAAAACCACAGATGGCGCGGTTACAGTGAAGACGGGCTTGAAAAACCTAGAATTCGTTGAAATTCTTGATGGCTTGAATGAGAAATCACAAATTCTGATCCCCACCGGTAAATAATTCCCCCATGAGCAACGGTGTATTGATTCAGATTGCCAAAACCCATTTGCTCACCCGCAAAAAGCAAAGCGCTATTGCCAGCTTAGGTGTCACCTTTGGCATCGGCACCTTCATCGTTCTCGTGAGCTTCATGACGGGTTTAAATGGCTTGCTCGATGGTCTGATTTTGAATCGCACTCCCCATGTCAGAATTTACAACGAGGTAAAACCTAGCCCGGTTCAACCCATCGAAAAATCCACGAAATACAAGGGCCATGTCAACATGATTCACTCGATCAAACCCAAACAAGAATTGAGTAGCGTTAGAAATAGCCTGCCGATGATGGCGGTGTTAAAGAAAAATGCGCTTATCAAAGGGGTGACACCCCAAGTGAGTGCAAGAATATTTTACCAATCCGGCTCTGTTTTATTAAATGGAAATGCCATCGGAATTGACGTCTTGGAAGAGGATCGGTTGTTTAATTTCAAGCAATACATCGTGGGAGCAAATCCTTCCGATTTGGCCAACAATGAAAACGGCATCGTATTGGGCATTGGGGTCGCCAAAAAACTAAGTTTAAACATCGGCGATCGGGTGCAAATGCTCAGTAGTACGGGCGCTACATTTCGATTAAAAATTGTTGGGTTCTTCCAGAGTGGATTGGCTGATTTAGACAAAATGCAGAGTTACGTAAATGTAAAAATGGCGCAGCGCATTGCAGGTCAGGGCAATAATTTCATAACGGACATAAGCGTAAAACTGTACGACATTGAGAAAGCCAAATACATGTCGGACCAAATCGCCAACACCTACGGTGTTAACGCCATCGACATAAAAACAGCAAATGCGCAGTTTGAAACAGGCACAAGCATAAGAAATATCATTACTTACGCGGTAAGCATCACCCTATTGATTGTGGCGGGTTTTGGAATTTACAACATTCTAAATATGGTGATTTATGAAAAAATGAACGACATCGCGATCTTGAAGGCCACAGGTTTTTCCGGTTCCGATGTAAAGAAGATTTTCATTTATCAAGCCATGTTTATCGGCATTGTGGGAGGATTGCTTGGCCTACTGTTGGGCGGAGTGATGAGCTATGCCATTAGCAAGGCACCTTTTGAAACTGAGGCTATTCCCACGGTTAAAACTTTCCCAGTAAATTTCGACCCTCTATTCTATTTAATTGGGTCGGTGTTTGCATTAATCACTACATTTTTCGCTGGATATTTACCCGCCAAAAAAGCCAGTAAAATCGATCCAGTTGATATCATCAGAGGTCAATAAGTAGAAATCAGAATCCTTCAAATCAAGCAAGCAGACTCCCATGGCATACGCTGAATCCACCTCACCCCAGAACAACCATATTCTCAGAACTGTGGATGTCCAGAAGTCGTTTGTGGATCCTGTAGAAGTTGAAGTATTAAAGGACATTAACATTTGGGTAGATAAGGGAGAGTTTGTTTCCATCATGGGAAAATCGGGATGTGGCAAGAGCACTTTGCTATACATTTTAAGTACGATGGATACCAATTACAAAGGTCAATTGTTCTTGGCAGATCGACTGATCACCGGATTAAGCGGAAACGAATTGGCCGTTGTTCGCAATGAGCACATAGGCTTTGTGTTTCAATTTCACTATTTGTTGCCTGAATTCAGTGTCTTGCAAAATGTGATGATGCCTGGCTTGAAATTGGGAAAAAAATCGAAGGAGGAAGTTGAATTTGATGCGATGAAGCAGTTGCGATTGTTAGGCGTAGACAACCAGGCGACAAAAAAAGCGACGCAAATATCGGGTGGGCAGAAGCAGCGGGTGGCCATTGCCAGGGCATTAATTAATGAGCCAAAAATCATTATGGGCGATGAACCTACGGGGAATTTGGATAGTAAAAATGCCGAAATTGTTTTTGATATTTTCAAAGAGCTCAGTAGCGAATTGGGGACTAGCCTATTGGTGGTTACGCACGATACCGATTTTGCGAAAAGAACCGATAGAATCATTGAAATGGCGGATGGCCGAGTGATTTCATAAATGTTATCGATTCGATTTTAGTCCAAGGATTTTTCGAATTTCCCCAAAGAAATCACTTTTTTTGCTATATTTGCACTCCATTAAAAGGTCGGATGGCCGAGCGGCTAGGCACGGGTCTGCAAAACCCTTTACAGCGGTTCG
>CAJBVU010000059.1 GCA_903959115.1 uncultured Bacteroidota bacterium | reverse complement strand
TCCTGGAGTATCAGAAAATACAATTTGGTAATTTTCATCGTTTACAATTCCCAAAATCCGGTGCCGAGTTGTTTGTGCTTTTGAGGTAACAATTGACAATTTTTCGCCAACTAAACGATTCATAAGTGTTGATTTACCAACATTTGGACTACCGACAATATTTACGAAACCTGATTTGTGAGACATTACGCTGAAATTAAGTTGCAAAGAAACGAAATTTAAAGGGGGTGCGCAAATTAATCTAATGCACGAGCATTTTTTGGGTAACAGTTTTTCCGTTTACGGTAAAATTTAAATAGTAAACTTCTCCTCTGTCAAGATCTTTAAATTTTATCTGACGGTCGTATTCTCCAGCTGGAACTTTTTTCATCGTTCGGTCGTAAGCAATTTCTCCCATCAAGTTTTTAATCTCAACGTGAACAGTACTTTCAATTGGTAAAGTGAATGAAATTGTAACTTCTCCAGCCAATGGATTCGGATAAATCTGTAATTGAAATGAGTTTGTGCTATGATCATTTGGATTTGGATAAACAGATGGGTCTTTTATAAGATAAATAGGGTAAATCAGATTACTCGCAGAACTTTCTATTCCTGTGTTTATCCAGAAAATATTTGCGGCAGAGGAATGAATCCCGCCATAAATGTATCCAAGAAGCGTTGTATCCTGCTCTAATTCATTGAGTTTGATCACTTCATTTTTTGTAAGTGGCAAAGATGGATTTAGTATAAATTCAGAAGCAGCACCGAGATAAGAAGGCATTGTAGTTGGTAAAAGGCATTCCTGCATCCAGCCATTTTTATCTCGAGATACGCGTGCAACAGTTTTTACAAACGGAACATCATTGTCTTGAACGAGAAAACCTAAACTGTCATAATATTGAGCAATTCCGCCAAAAAATACGTTGTGCATATTGTTGGAATTTGAATCATACAATGAAATTTTTGCACAATGATAATGGTTGTAATATTGCGCAAAAGATGTATTCAGTTTAAAGCTATCTGCATCAATAATGACAGCATTTAAATAAGGTAAATCGACAGTTTTTTGAAAAACCCCTGAGAAAGCAATCAATCCTTCTTCACCATTAGGAAGAATTTGAGGCAAAAGGTTAAAATCTCTGCGACGCAAATAATCTTCGTTATGAACTTCACTTTGGTGATTGACTTTAAGTAGTTGACCATCTGTTTCAATAGTAAATTTACGAATGGAACTTGTGTATACTTGCTCATAAACGGTGTTATTCATTGGATGATATCGACCATCAAATCGGTGCCCACCAACTAAGAAAAAAACTTCATTTACAGATTGTAATTGTCCACCACAAACTGCAAATTTTTCATCTGCAATTTGCTGAAAATAAGGATCTAAAGGGGTATGATTTATGACAGCATCAATAACCTTTGGAACATTTACGAAAGTAATGTACGGGAATGTTTTGTGGTCTTGCGCCCTTGGGCTATAGCCGTAACCGCCAGTCAAAATGAGCGTTTCGTTTTTTTGACAAAATTGCATATTTGTTGAACTCAGTTGTTCTTGT
>CAJBVU010000058.1 GCA_903959115.1 uncultured Bacteroidota bacterium | reverse complement strand
GAGTAATGGGTCGCTGCATCATTTTCCCAAGCAAGTGGATCGCTGTTGCGTCGGAGCTGCCAAAGCAGCTCCGACGACCACACCTTTGAATATTTTGCAGAAATTCCCAGTTGGTAAATCACAGTCACGGTTTTTTCGCCATCGACATTATACCTTAAATTTTTCCCAATTTCAGCGCCATACTTTAAGGAATATTTATAGTTTGGATTGCTGCTCAATGTCATGCTGAGTCGTTGATGATTCTGCTGAAACTCATTAAAAAGTCCTTGGGGCGGACGGAAATTGCGCTGAATGAAATAGTAGCGAAGCGAGAGGTCGGCATTTTTACCCATCGGCTTCACATACCCCATCACAAATGAAATAGGGTAGAATGTAGATTGTAGCTCACGGAAAACAAGATTTTTGGGATTCATTTTCACCGATTGCCATTGCATGGCAACATTCATGAACCACATACCCCCTGATTTTTGAAAACGGGTGAACCAAAATTGAGGGTAGTGAAATTTGGTTCCCGCGCGCAGCGCGGGGCCCAAATCAACCCAATCAGTCACTGAATTCCATTCCCGTGAATAACGATAACCACTCCACGAAATGCCATAGGTGCAACGACGCAAAGATTGATATTGCAACGCCATCGTCCCCTGCCACTGTGTAGTGTTCCGAAACCAACGCAGCGCACTCTCCGTGCTAAACATCCCATCCGAAATCAAACTTTGAATCCCTCCCGATGAATCGGTTCTTGCAGATAGCCTGTCCTGTGATACAGAAATAATCATCTGTATTTTGCCCGCCATCTTTTTGTCATTACCAAAACCCAATCGGGATCTGCTCGCGCCGCCAACACCGAAGTTAAAAGCCATCGCCACCCCAGAATGACCTCGATACTCATCAAAGCCGCGTTTCTCCGCTAAATCCCAATCTGGCGACTTCCTCGCCCACAACAATGGAGCACTCCAAAATCCCGAAAGTCCGCCTTGCACCAAACCCTGTCCCAACTGTAAATTATACTTGCCGAGCACCAATTTCTCAATGGCAAATCCCCGGCCTAATGGAATGTTGCCAATCCGCGCATGCCACTGTCGAAAGGGGAAATTACTCCATACGTCGCCGAATTCTCTCAGTACTCTATTTGTCGTTGAGCCAATGGACGCCCCCGACGGGGTCCCCAATCCAATCCCGTTTTGTAAGCTCCTCAATGTCTCCCCAGGATCCAATTGCAATGAGCCCCCAACGGAAATGGTCTGTCCGTTATTCCATCGCAACTGCAACGAATGCCCCCAAGGCCCACCCAACGAATTGGGTGTCGATTTCAGTCGATTCGGATAATACGTATTGCTGTAACTGTTATTGCCTTTTGCCGATCTCAACTCTTGCAGCCAAGCCGCCCGAGCCAGTTTTGTAGATGGCGAAAAAATCAAATAAGGTCGCAATTCTATCAGTCGATTTGTGGTGAAACGACATTGCTGTAACTCCATTAATTCCAAAATTTCCCCAAATTGGGTTCGATGTTGGATAATCGATAAGCCCTCGTCTTGGGTCAATAATGGGTGACGTATGAGTTCCTCGGCGGTAATCTCATTCACATAAATCAGGCTGTCTGCCACCGCCAAACCCTGCGTTCCGCTATTGTTCCATCCAAGGTCGGGCGTTTGCCCCCACAGTGGAACAGTGAAATACCCAAGAACAATAAGACTTACCAGCTTTTTTTGATTTGCATTGCGCTTTGCCAACCCAATTGTTGGTGCCATTGCACTTTTATCCCTCCGCTCCATGATTTCCAGTATTTTATAATTTGCAATGATGCTGGAGTTTCGGATGTCCGAAGCCCCAAAATCACCGTATATGTTTTGAAAGTGTTGGGGAGAATCGACCCCGAATAGATAAATCCGGCCTCCAAATAATTTTGTGCGGGGTTGCTGCAGGCCAGTACATAAGGTCGGCCGCTGCCTTTTTTCACTTTGGGCAGCCAAATCAATTGCGATTCTTTCCAAACGTAGGATGCGTTGCTGAGCGTTCGAGAATCAGAACGACCCCAAACATCAGATAGAAATCCGTTTCCAGCTTTCTTTGACGCGAGCGATGTCCGCACACTACCAATAAAATCGCCTGCAGTATTATTTGACCATTGCCCAGAAATTTGGGTGATGGGCGCAAATCCATGTAACCCCAAAAATTGAGGTCCGATCTGCGTTAGGGATGTCGTAGCGTTGGTCTCTACAAATCGCGAGGCTGTCATTCCAACACCAACGGCGATCCCCAATTCTTTTTTTAACTGCAAGCGATAATGACCCATCAAGCGACAGTCCGACCATTCACGGGCGCCTTTGGTTTCCAAATCCCAGCGGAAACGACCCTGATAATGGGTGATATTTAGGTCTTGCAAACCAGTGCCGGTGGCATAGTTGCGAAAAACGCAAAAAGTTTCTGGAGTCGTACTGCGATGAATGCCCCAAACAGGAGTTTCAAAGATGATTTTGTAAGGAATGGGGTGGTTGAATTTGTACTCAAAGGCAGGCATCGAATCGCTCAAAAGAGGCGAGGCAAAGAGGGAAGAAATGGTGGAAAACAAGCACATCGCAATGGGGTATTTGATCCATCCGATATTGCTTGCAGCCCTTGTCATTCCAGTTGTTCCTTGAGTTTAAGTAGTTTTTCTATAAAGTTTCTCAGTTGAGAAATTAGCTCGGCTTGGGGGGTGATTCCGGCATCGTCTCGCTTTACTTTTTTGGAAACTTGGGACAGCCTTACGCCTTTGCTATGTGAAAGATAATAAATCTCTTTGAGTACCTCCATGTCCTTGGCGTTGTAGAAACGGTCGCCTTTTTTGTTTTTCATGGGCTTGATTTGAGGGAATTGCTTCTCCCAAAATCGCAAAGTACTTGCTGGAACGCCAATGATTTCAGCCGCTTCGCCTATTTTTAAATAGGTTTTGGTTTGCGGTGTACTTTGCATCGACGTGCCTTCAGCGTTTGAAGCGTCTGTGTTCAAAGGGTTGGATTGATTCATGGATTCCATGGGCGGTTTTGCTGGGGCTAAATTAGTATCAAATCGAAGAAAATCGTTCTGCTATTTGGGTTAATCAAAACGGGTGGCTTCGCGCTGTGAAAGTTCTATCATGCGCTGATATTCCTCATCGGTTAGGTCGTTGCGATAGAAGAAAGCGGGATTGAGCGGGTTGTTGAATTTGCGGACTTCGTAGTGGAGATGGCTGCCTGTAGAACGACCTGTATTGCCCACATAGCCAATGAGTTGGCCGCGTTTGATTTTTTGTCCGGGCCTTACGATGGATCGACTCAAATGTCCGTATAAAGTGGTGTAGCCGTTGCCGTGATTGATGATGATGTGGTTTCCGTAGCCCCAGGGTTCGGTTTTTATCATGGAAACAGTACCATTTGCGGTTGCGTAAATTTCGGTGCCCACTGCGGCGGTGAAGTCCATTCCGGGGTGGAAAGAGGGTGTGTGATAGAAGGGGTCTCTGCGATAGCCGAATCCGCTGGCGAGCTGACGTAGGTCTTTGTTGGCGACGGGCATAATTGCTGGGATGGCGTCGATCGCGGTAATTCTGTTTTTGGAGAGCTTTTGCAATTTAACGAAGCTGGCTTCTTGGGCTTCGGCGAGCGCTTGCAGTTGGTCGGCTTTTTCTTTGATGCGTTGCAGCAGTTTTCCGTTGGGCAGTTTTGCTAGTTCTGCATAATCCTTGCCTCGGAAATCGGTGGGTTTGGGTGGGGCGACGTTAAAAATCGAGCGGTAAATATTGATGTCTTTGTCTTCTAGGTCTTGCAGGCGTTTTTCGAATTCATCAATTTGTCGGTTCGTTGTTTCGAGTTCCTGCAGCACGGCAAAGTTGTTTTGCTGACTTGGGAGCATGTTGAATCGAACATAAAAATGGCTGATGACAAAGCTGAGTCCAACCACGAGGACCACGAAGAGGGAGGTTGCGCCAAATCTACGCCACAGCACATAGCTTCGGTGGTCTGAGACCTTCTCAAAGCTGAGTGATTTGGGGTTGTAGAAGTATTTTGTGCGACGTGCCATGGGTTTTGGTTGCGGTGCTTAAATATCAAATATCATTCCGCATTGTTTTGGGTGGAACGGATTTTTGTTGATGGTTGAAAATAGTTTTGAAGTGCTGTTAGTATTTGGTGTTAGATTCAAATTAATGCATCAAAGTGCAGTTTATATGCTTTTGCGCGAAGCACGTATTCATCCACGTTGTTTTGGATTTGTTCTTCCACTTCGGGACCTAGCGATTTTACGATTTTGGCCGGGGTGCCGAGAACGAGGGAATACGGCGGGATGACCATGCCTTGGGGGACCATTGCGTTGGCGCCGATGATGCTATATTCTCCGATTTGTGTGTGGTTGAGGACGGTGGCATGCATGCCGATAAGGACGTGGTGTGAGAGTGTGGCTCCATGGACGATTGCGGTGTGGCCGATAACGCAGTCGGGGCCAATAGTACAAGGCGCTCCGGGGTCGGCATGAATCACTGCATTGTCTTGAATATTGGTTCTTTCACCGATGCGAATGGTGTCGGTATCGCCTCTTAGAACCGCACCAAACCAAAGGGAGGCATCTGCTTCTACTATCACATCGCCGATGGCGGTTGCGTTGGGGGCGACGAAGGCGGTTGGGTGAATATTTGGCGGTGTTTGCAATTTTTGCAACAATTTCTCGGGCGTCATCCTTTCAAAATTGCGTTATTTGCAAGTGATGCGCAAATTATTTCATGGTATTTCTCGGATGTGGGGTGTAGCGGCTACGAATGGTGCTTACAGTTGTGGGTCGGAAATGGCTCAGGTTGAGGGTTTTTCTAACGCATGGATATGGGTGGAGGAAGGACGGATTGTGGCTTTGGGCGGCGATGAGGGGAGTTATGGCGATGAGGCGATTTGTTCTCGGTTTACTGGGTTGGACGCATCGGGTCGGAATGAAATTTTGGTTTCATTGTCCAAAGAGATGGGTGCGGAATTGATTGATTTGGGCGGGGTTGAGGTGTTGCCGGGTTTGGTGGATTCACATACGCACATTGTTTTTGCGGCACCCAGGCATGAGGAGTTTGAGATGCGCATCAAAGGAGAGAGTTACGAGGCGATTGCGGCTGCGGGGGGAGGGATTCTGAATTCGGCGAGGAAGCTGCAGGCGATGGATGAGGATTTGTTGTATGAACAGGCTGCAGCGCGTTTGCGTGTGATGATTTTGCATGGAACTACGGCGGTGGAGATCAAGAGTGGATATGGGTTAACGGTGGATTCGGAGTTAAAGATGTTGCGGGTGATTCAACGGTTAAAATCGACGTTTGATATTTTGATAAAGGCGACATTTTTGGGTGCGCATGGCATTCCGATGGAGTATAAATCTAATCCGGATTCGTATGTTGATTTGGTAGTGGATGAGATGTTGCCGAAGGTGATGGCTGAGGGGTTGGCGGATCATATAGATGTGTTTTGCGATCGGGGATTTTTCACGGTGGAGCAGACGGATAGGATTTTGAAGGCGGCCACGGCGCTAGGTTTGCCATCGAAGATTCATGCGAATGAGTTGGGGTTAACGGGTGGTGTGCAGGTGGCGGTGGCCAATGGAAGTTGGAGCGCGGATCATTTGGAGCATTGCAGTGAGGTGGAGGTTGGTGTATTAAGGGAATCGATGGACGATGCTTATGGTGGGACGGTGCCGGTGGGGTTGCCGGGGACGAGTTATTTTTTGGGGATACCGTATGCACCGGGAAGGGCTTTGATTGATGCGGGTTTACCGTTTGCGATGGCTACGGATTTCAATCCGGGGAGCAGTCCTATTGCGAGTTTGCAAATCGTTTGGGCATTGGGATGCACGCAGATGAAGTTGTTGCCGGCGGAGGCATTCTGTGCAATTAG
>CAJBVU010000057.1 GCA_903959115.1 uncultured Bacteroidota bacterium | reverse complement strand
TCCCCGCCATTTTTTTGTGAATCAGATCAAATCCTTCCACTGCCTTTTTTTCAGTCTCTGACAAATTTTCCATAGCCTTAAGAGCACGTTCCATATCGTCCAAAACTGGCAACAAACTTACTATTAAATCTTTAGAGGCTGTTTGCATCCAATCCAAGCGATCTTTGGTGGTTCTACGACGGAAATTCTCAAATTCGCTATACAAACGCAAATATTTGTCGCGCTCCTGAGCCAACTGATCATTCAAATCAACCACTGGAGTTTCTGTTTCCTGAGTAGACGCTGTATTTTCACCATGCCCCTCAACCGTTTCATTCATATTTTCTTGGTCTTTCAAGGGCTCTTCGTTCACCGATTTATCTTTATTCTTTGGCATTGCTCTGTGCTACTTTCAATTTTATTGCCATTTATTGCAAAATGCCATATTGTCAGATGAACTATTATGAATAATTTGCGTTATTTGTTATAATTCAAAACAGCATGTTTACGGGAATCATAGAAAATCAAGCCGAGGTAATGTCCATTAACCAAAATGGCAGCAATGTTGATTTCGTTTTTGAATCGGCCCTTGCGACTGAATTAAAAATCGACCAAAGTCTTTCCCACAATGGTGTTTGTTTAACCGTAACCGGCATCACTGAAAACACTTATACCGTAACGGCAATTCAAGAAACATTGCAGCGCACCAATCTAGGTCAGCTAGAACCCAGCCAATTTGTTAACCTAGAACGATGCCTACCCGCCAACGGTCGACTCGATGGTCATATTGTGCAAGGGCATGTAGACTGTGTGGGCACCATCGATGAAATCCATGACCTTGATGGTAGTTGGATGATTTTTATTAGCCATCCCACTGAAGCAGGACTTACCGTAACCAAAGGTTCTGTTTGCCTAAATGGAGTGAGCTTAACCGTGGTCGATAGCTTCCCCGATGCCTTCAGTGTTGCCATCATTCCTTACACTTGGGAACACACCAATTTGTCGAAATTAGCCCCTGGTGATAATGTTAACATCGAGTTCGATATATTAGGGAAATACATGAAAAAAATGTCCGTATCTTTGCCCCTAATAAAATAAGACTGAAACAGCACTTTATGAAACTCCTCTCCTTCCTCTTTACATCCAGTATCGGCAGGAAAGTACTTATGGCGGTCACCGGGTTATCCTTGGTGGCTTTTTTGTTGGTACACTGTGGTATCAACGCCTGTATTTTCTTCAACGATGGCGGCGAAACTTTTAACGCAGCCGCAGAATTCATGGCTCACAATTGGCTCATCAGATCTGCTGAAGTGGGACTTTTTGGTGGCTTGCTCATCCACATCATTCAGGGATTGGCGCTTACTTTCAGCAATCAAACCAAAAGGAAAGAAAAATACGGAGCTACTGCGGGCAATGCCAACAGCAAATGGTACTCTCGTAGCATGGGAATCTTAGGAAGTTTACTTTTGATATTCTTGGTGATGCACCTTAGGCATTTCTGGGTTGTTTCTCGTTTTACCGATGCCATTCAGGAAACGGCAGGTTCTACATTGTTCGATGAAATGATTATCGTTTTCAAGGACCCAATAGCTGTTTTGATTTACGTGATTGGTTGTCTGAGTTTGGCTTACCACTTGTTGCATGGTTTCCAAAGCGCATTCCAATCTATGGGAATTAACCACCCTGCATATTCACCTATTATCAAATCAGTAGGTACTGCGTTCTCAATCATTGTTCCACTTGTGTTTGCCGCCATGCCCATTGCGATGCATTTGGGTTGGATCAAATAATTTATCGATTATTTCAAAATCATGACACTCGAATCGAAAATCCCAGCAGGTACAGTTGCCGATAAATGGACTCAATACAAGAGTACCGTTCCGTTGGTGAATCCATCCAATAAAAGACAGTTAGAAATCATCGTGGTAGGTACAGGACTCGCAGGAGCCAGTGCCGCAGCTACTTTGGCAGAAATGGGCTACAAAGTAAAAGCCTTCTGTTTTCAAGACAGCCCACGTAGAGCGCACTCCATTGCTGCCCAAGGTGGTATCAATGCTGCAAAAAATTATCAAAACGACGGTGACTCAGTGCATCGTTTATTTTACGATACCATTAAAGGAGGAGACTATCGCGCCCGTGAAGCAAACGTGCATCGCTTGGCCGAATGTTCAACTTCTATCATCGACCAATGTGTAGCGCAAGGAGTTCCTTTCGCCCGTGAATACGGCGGAACGCTTTCTAACCGCTCTTTTGGTGGAACCCAAGTTCAGCGTACGTTTTACGCAGCAGGTCAAACCGGACAACAATTGTTGCTCGGCGCCTATAGCGGTCTAGAACGTCAAGTAGGATTAGGCAATGTGAAAATGTATGCCCGCCATGAAATGATCGAAGTAGTAACAATCGATGGCAAAGCACGCGGAATCATTGCTCGTGACTTGGTTTCGGGTAAACTAGAGCGACATTTCGGACATGCCGTTTTGTTGTGTACCGGAGGCTAC
>CAJBVU010000056.1 GCA_903959115.1 uncultured Bacteroidota bacterium | reverse complement strand
CGGTGTAATTACAGTTGAAGAAGCCAAAGGCACTGAAACTACAGTTGATGTAGTAGAAGGTATGCAGTTCGATCGCGGTTAGTTGAGTCCATATTTTGTGACAAATACCGAAAAAATGGAAGCCGACTTCGAGAACGCTTTTGTTTTGATTTACGATAAGAAGATTAGCAGCATGAAAGACTTGCTTCCTGTATTGGAAAAAGTAGTTCAGACTGGAAAGCCATTGGTAATCATTGCTGAAGACATCGACGGTGAAGCATTGGCTACTTTGGTAGTGAATCGCATTCGTGGTGCCCTCAAAATTGCTGCCGTGAAAGCCCCAGGATTTGGTGATCGCAGAAAAGAAATGTTGCAAGATTTGGCCATTTTAACTGGTGGATCTGTAATCAGCGAAGAGCAAGGCCGCAAGTTGGATGATGCAACCATCGAAGACTTAGGAAGAGCTGAGAAAATTACCATCAACAAAGACAACACAACGATTGTAAATGGTGCCGGAGATTCAGCCGCAATTGCTGCGAGAGTTTCTCAAATCAAAGTACAAATCGAAAATACGACTTCAGACTACGACCGTGAGAAATTGCAGGAGCGTTTGGCTAAATTAAGTGGTGGTGTTGCAGTATTGTACATCGGCGCAGCTACTGAAGTTGAAATGAAAGAAAAGAAAGACCGCGTAGACGATGCATTGCACGCAACCCGTGCTGCCGTTGAAGAAGGAATCGTACCTGGTGGTGGCGTAAGCTTGATCCGCGCGATTGCTGGTTTGGAAAACTTGAAAGGCGAAAACGAAGACGAGAATACTGGTATTCAGATCGTTCGCAGAGCTTTGGAAGAGCCTTTACGTCAGATCGTTGCTAACGCCGGTGGCGAAGGTAGCATCGTAGTTCAGAAGGTGATGGAAGGCAAAGACGACTTCGGTTACAACGCAAGAACTGAGAAATACGAATACTTGATCGCTGCGGGTGTAATTGATCCGAAGAAAGTATCTCGTGTGGCTTTGGAAAATGCGGCATCTATTGCCAGCATGATCTTGACAACCGAGTGCGTTTTGAGCGAAATCAAGGAAGATGAAAAAGGCCATAGCCACGGTCCAGACATGGGCGGCATGGGCGGAATGATGTAATTCATTCTTTCAGATTCTAACAAGAAATCAATACGATGCAGGATTCAATTCCTTGCACGGATTAAAAATTTCAAAATAAACAAGAGGGGCCCCGTCTACGACGGGGCCCTTTTACTTTCTAAAAATCTTATGGGTGATTGATGTAAGAATACACTTTCAAATCCAACATCCATTTACTGCCCATATCCGAATTCCTACCCCCAATTACCTCAGAGCTCATTATTGCATTTTTCGAGCTACTGAATCTATATCAAATTCACCACTTAGAAGTAATTTTTTATCGTTTATCAATAATTATTTATATATTTGCAGATACAAACTATACTAAAACATGAAAACAAAATCATATCGATTCAATTGGTCTAGATTTATTGTAAAGAGAGTATACTCCTGGCTCGTTGTTTTAACAGTGCTTGCTATATTTCACATTGCAAATGTAATGACCTCGGATAATCGAAAACTCGTACTTCAATTAGAGCCAACATCTGAAAAAATACAAATCGACCAAATTGGATCACAACTAGGCCTAATTCGCCATTATGAGTTGCAAATAGATTCATCCAGCTGGTTTTATAGTTTAATCATAGAAAATAATATAGGATTATCACCACTAACTACCCTTGTCACACTGATAATAGCATCTTTGGGATTTGTCTTACGTGGCGCGATTGATCTCAAAAATCCATTTAGCAAAGACTTCTCAAAGCCAATCATCATTGCCGCTGTTGCATCACTACTCCTATTTATACTAGAATATCTAGCATATCGAAACCTTTCGCAATCCATTGAATTAAAACAATTAGACGGTTTCCACATTGTTAGAACCGATAATTTTTGGTTGTGCTTCACAAGCTTAGGACTCTTTTGGCTCGCGAGTGTAATGAAAAAGGGATATCATCTTCAAAATGAGCAAAACCTAACAATCTGATATGCCAATTGTAGTTAATTTAGATGTGATGCTCGCAAAGAGGAAAATGAACCTCACCGAGTTAAGTTCTCGCGTAGGCATCACCATCGCCAACATGAGTGTGCTAAAAAGTGGCAAAGCCAAGGCCATCCGATTCTCAACCTTAGATGAAATCTGCAAAGTACTAAACTGTCAGCCTGGGGACTTATTGGAATACCTAGATGAAGATTCCTATAAGAAACTCATGGGTGATTGATGCAATAATACACGATTAAATCCGCCTCCTTTTATTGCCAATAACCGAAATTCAACCCCCAATTCTAGCATTTGCGTATCTTTGCAGAATGGGAAGGATCATCG
Organism: uncultured Bacteroidota bacterium; assembly: GCA_903959115.1. Lineage (GTDB taxonomy): Bacteria > Bacteroidota > Bacteroidia > NS11-12g > UBA955 > UBA955. The sequence goes on along the minus strand of CAJBVU010000056.1, from coordinate 831 downwards.
GCATCGATTATGGCAGTAAGCGCACTGGCCTGGCCGTAACCGACCCCCTGAAAATGATTGCCCAGCCCCTGGAAATGGTTTATACCGTCGACCTCAAAATGTATCTCGACTCCTACCTGTACGATGAAGAGGTGGAATCGTTTGTGGTTGGAATGCCTACCAATCTCAATGGAACCGATACCGATGCCACCCAGCCCGTAAAGCAATTCATTGAAGCACTCAAAAACGCTTACCCCCATATTCCTGTCGATACGATTGATGAGCGTTTAACCAGCCATGAAGCACAACAGAGCATCATCGCCTCTGGGGCAAAAAAATCGCAGCGACAAAACAAAGGACTCATCGATGCTGTGAGCGCCGCCATCATCCTCCAAACCTACCTACAGAAAATTTCATGATACTGCCCATTTACGCCTACGGAATGCCCGTACTCCGCAAAAAAGCTGAAGACATCACGCCACAATACGAAGGACTTGACACCCTATTGAAAAACATGTTTGAAACCATGTATGATAGCAGCGGCATTGGATTGGCAGCACCTCAAATTGGTTTGCCTATCCGATTGTTTATTGTAGACGGAACCGACATCGAAGACGATCCGAGCACCAAAGACTTCAAACAGGTATTTATCAATGCGCAAATTCTGGAAGAGTTCGATACCCCCTGGGAATATGAAGAAGGTTGCCTATCGATCCCATTCGTTCGGGCCAATGTGAAACGCAATGCCAAAGTAACCATTCAATACTTGGATGAAAATTTCCAAGAGAAAACCGAAACCTACGAGGGCATGGCAGCACGCATCATCCAACATGAATACGACCACATCGAGGG
>CAJBVU010000055.1 GCA_903959115.1 uncultured Bacteroidota bacterium | reverse complement strand
CGATTACAGACATGGAATTTGAAGCCTGAAAAACCATTTTTTATTCATCATGATTTTAAAATCGTAACGCTTTATGATTTCTTCATGTTGTTCGTATTTATGGCGGGAGCCGCATCAATCGTATTGTTCTTTTTGAGTGGTAAACTCTTGAAGATGATGAATGGTGTGAGGTGATTCGCCACAAGTAAAGATTCTCATAAACTTGTCGTTTAGAACAAAAAGAGGGAGCAAAATGGCTCCCTCTTTTTTGTTTCAATTCCGTATTTATTTATTGTAAATGCGTGAGTAAATCGGCAACAACAAATGTGCTGCCCCCCACATAAATCAAATCTTGAGGCCGCGCATCGGTTAGTGCCTGCACATAAGCCGATTTGACATCCTCAAAAAAGGTTCCATCCAATCCCATGGCTTTTCCCTCAGCCGCTAGCGCATCAGCCGCCAATCCTCTAATTACACTGGGCTTGCAATAGTAATAAATTGCCTCTTTTGGAAGTAAGGCTAGGATAGCTTGTCGGTCTTTGTCCGACACCATCCCCCAAATCATCCTAATCACTGGAGGTTGAGCGCTAGGATCGGTTGCAGCCGTATGATTCTCAATCAAATTACGTTTCCAAAGCTCAATTGCCTTGTTGTATTCATCATGCAATTGCGACATCGTATTTTCTACCCCATCAGAATTGTGGGCTGTATCGGTTACTGTCCAAGGGCTATTTGAAATTATCTCCCAACGACCTCGTAAACCGGATAGAGCTACTACATTTCCTAAGGCTTGAAGAATCAAACTGCGCTTAAGGGGAAACCATAAATCTTTTAAGGCTTCAATGGCACAAGTAAAGGTTTGGATATTCTCCAATTGGTAATTTCCCTTCAACGCCAAATGTCGAACAAATCCAATATCTACCGCCAAATTATGATAGATTTTCGCATTGTTATTGGTGGAAACAGACTTCATGACGTCCATTGCTTCTTCGCGCATGGGTCCCAAAGCAACAGGAATCCCACGTTTTATAATTCCGGCTTTCTCAGCAGCGATTTTCTCGATGCTATTGCCCAAAAGGTCCATATGATCCCAACCAATATTGGTAATAACAGATAGGATAGGAGTAATCACATTTGTACTATCTAATCTTCCTCCAAGTCCCACTTCAATCACCCCAATATCGATTTTCTCGGCTTTAAAATGATAAAAAGCCAAAGCAACCGTGATTTCAAAAAAAGAAGGTTTGATTCGATCCAAAGTTTCATGGATCTCATTCATGAAATCAATTACCGTTTTTTCTTCGATGCATTTCCCGTCGATTCGAATGCGCTCTGTGAAGTCTAAGAGGTGAGGAGAAGTATAGAGCCCGGTTTTGTATCCATGTTGCGTTAGCGTGGCTGCTAACATGCTAGAAACTGAGCCTTTGCCATTGGTTCCAGCGACATGAATCCATTTTTGATCTCTATGAGGATTGCCAATTGCTTCAAGAAGATCAATGGTATTATTTAAATCAGCCTTGTAAGCCGCTTTCCCAATGTTATGAAACATGGGTAATTGACTAAACATGTAGTCTAGGGTTTCATTATACGAGGTAAACCTCGACATTAAAAAGATTTTGTTACGTTTAATGTCACCAATGCACTTTCACCGCAGCCTTCACCGTTCTTGTCGAATTTAGAATCATTCAAAAAATCACGGAATATTCGCATCATATCATTGTCGTCGCCGTTCCATGAAGTTCCTTTTACGTTCCATTCAATCACACTATATATTCCAGTACAGTCAATTCGAACCCTGGCGATAATTACGCCAAATGCATCTGTTCTTGGATTGTCGTAATTGGACGACATAGCATATTTCTTAAATGTAGTGCTAAAATTCTTACCACCCTTGTTTCCAGTCATTCGATCACCATAATTGCCCGTAACTCCGCCACTTGTACCTCCTTTGCCTGAACCAGTGCTCCCGCTCCCGTTTTTCCAACCATTAGGATCACCTTCGCCACCCTTACCACCGCGTTTTCCAATTTTGGTCATATCAACCTTGATTTTTGGATTGTCCGATGCAGGTCGATCTGAACTTGGAGGATCAATAGGAGGTAAACTCGTAGTTTCTGGATTTGCTTCACTCGTAACTACAGGTCCTGCGCCACCACTTTGAGGTTGATTGGATCTAGGTCCTTCAGAAGGATCACCGCCCAATTTTGGAGGTGTTGGAGATGGGCCACCATCGGTAGGACGACCAAAACTAGGGTCTTCCACCATTCCGAAGTCCAAAATCAAATCACCTTTCTTGTTTTCAAATGGGGGATTTGGAATTGAAATATGCACAAAATATAGCATCAACAAGATGATTGCAGACGCAACCAGAGCTATCACCCATGAAACAGCGCGCTGGCCGTTTGTGGTCCTTAGGTTTTCCTCAATTTGATAATGTGCCATCAGTTATTCCAGTCTAACGCGATATCGGATACGGATAATGTGCCAGTAGGTAAAATTTTAATCGTTTCGGCGTAATCACTTGCCAATTTATCAGATTCAAATCTACCCAAAACCACTTTATACAAACTCGATTTTTTTCCTTTCACTAAACATGCATCAATGCCAAGTCTTTGCCACAGTAAGCATTCCCTTTCGCCCAATGAAGGGGTGAGGTATGCGCCACCTAAAATCACAAATTTGCCTTTTACCTTTATATTGGCTTTTTTGAATGCTGCAATACCATCAATTCCTTTATCATGTTTCAACTGATGAGAAATGACTGTGGATTTGGCTGATTTATCGTCCCCTTTACTTTCGTCGACAATGATAAACTTGTCAATATTTGATTTGATAGGACTATTTAACTTGATTTTTTGACTGTCTTGTGGAAGTAACGAAGCCATATCATTGCCAGTACTAACCGACCATATTTGGGCGATGCTTAACAATACGCCGGCACCAATACTAATGATTGCAAACGATGCCGCCATTCTCCACAAAAGGGGTGTTTTCCTCTTGGATTCCGTAAATTCACTATGATGCTTGTCTTTAGAAGATTCAGAATCAACCGCTGGATTGTCTATGATAACTTCCAACTTTTCAGCATTTTCGGTTACGAATTCAATCACGCGGGTATCTGTGACTTCATCAACGCGATCAACTGACGACGGTGTTTCGATACTAACCAAAGGCTTGATCTCCACAGTTCTGGTTGCTGTGGTTTCTGAACGATACACAGGAATGTCCTTCCATTGCCAATCGATGATGGGCAAACCATACGTTTCCTTACTCAAATTCAAGGTTGGGCTGGCAAGGAAAAATAGTTCACCAATGGCGTTTCTATGAAATTTCCCTAAGTCACCCATAGTAATGGAGTGAGTAGAAGTGCAATTATTAGTAAGGGCATTGAATTCAGTCATCAAAAGATTTGACGATTGCCTGAACTGCAAGCCACTGATTTCCCGAAGTTCATTGGAAACAAATCCATCGTCCTCTTGGATATTTGAATTAAAGAAAAGGGTATGGACACTAGGCTTTAGCTGACCAGAAAATGGGTTGGCCATACCATAGTTTTTTCGAAGTATGAAAGCGCCGAAACCGGGAATAACAGCACATTCGTGTTTGTATAAAACACGGGTGATTGCCATTATTACTGCGGGATTCATAATACAATATTACGGCTATTTTTTAAATCTTTCTCAAAACAACGACAGGGAAAGTCCGCCCATCACAGTTAAGCCATAGTTTTTGTAACCATACCACTGTTGATATTGATTGTTTAGGAGGTTACTACCTTGAATCCAAATTCTTCCTTTGCCTGAAAGTCTATAGTCGATTCGTGCATGAATATCCATATATCCGGGCATTTCCTTGGTTTGAGGCTTTCCATCAACAATCACTTGATTTCTACGCTTGCTAACACCGTCAAGACCACATTGAATTTCAATTGATTTACCCAAATAATATTGACCTGCTACTCCATAGGTAAGAGAGGGTAGATGCCAAGCATAATCATTCCTATCAACATTGTAACTAATCACTTTTGCATTGGCTGACAATTTCAATTGCTCTCCAATTTTATACTTGACCATGCTTCTAAAATATACACTGTTTACATCGGCATATATAAATTGTAATGAACCCAAACTATCAGTCATTGATTTCTTATTGCCCGAAACCATAATTGAATCGGCTCGTGAAACGACCAAGGCAAAGTTCGAAGACGAATTCCCTCCGAAATCCAAAGCGAACTCAGCGTTTTCAGTAATTTTACCTTTGATACCCAAATATCCGTTGAATTGCTCGTAAGTATTTTTAATGGAAACAGAATCGCTAGTAAATGGCATGTATGTATTCATCCTGCGGAAACTATTCTTCTTTAATCCTCCATCAATTCCGCCATAGATTTTCAAGTTAAGCCCAGTAAGTGTCTTTTCTACTTCTAAATAAGGGTTAACGTATAACTTATTCGTGGTTTTTAATGTGTCGATGGTCTGTGTCCAATTTGTTAAAAGTACACCAAATTTCACATCCAACTTTGTGGGTTGATGATTGAATTTTACGTAAGGTAGCGCATCGATAAACAATTGTTTATTTTGACTTAAGCCATTGAATTTGTTAGTGTCTGGCTTTTGCTGCATATCTAAATATGTGGCACTCAAATCAGCACCCCAAATTACATTTTTTACTCGATGCGAAACGTTGAGATAACCGCTAAAATCCATTTCCTTTTGACTGAACGAACCTGTATTAAAGGCTTGGGCTGCAATACCTGTATGGACGGAAGGCCTTTTGCCGTTTGCAATCAAATCATAATCTACACCTAGTCCAAAATGATTACTAATTTTGCCAGTATTGGTAATGGTAGGTTTATCGAAGGCAGAATCTTTAGCAAAGAAATTTATCTTATCGATATTGTAGAAAATCTTCGTCTCCAAACCAGAGTTTTGGAAGTACTTGGCACCTTGCAATTGAAATTTATTGGTAGAAAATTCACGGATGGAATTGGCGGGGTTGGCATTTAAGTGCAATCCACTAAAATTATAACTGTAGTTAGGATTGGCTTTGCTACTTAAGTATAATTCTCCAAGAATATGTCCGTAATTTCCACCGCCAATTCTTGCGTAATTAGATAAGTAAACCGAGTCAGAGCTCTTGTCCTTCAGTTTTTCTGGTTGAACAGGACGAATGATTTTTCGAGTATTCCATGCAAATTCTGGTGTTTCGAACTTGACGTTGATTTTAGGATTTTCTGAGCGGGGGACAATAGGGTCTAGTACCAACTTTGAGGATGGGATTAGTTTCGGCTCAAATTTGGTGGTTACCTGACGCGACGAATTGTCGATCCCACGATTTCCTGGTTGGGCAATAATAGACGCACTTGCAAGCGTTGTAAGTCCAATTAGAATGACACTTTTCATGTAATTACAAAATTCAATGAATCATTCGTTAGGATACACACCGTTTTTGAGGGTGTCTAAAAAATATAACGGATTGGACGATGGCATGCTTTTCATAAAAGTAATTAAGAAAATTTATAGAAATAGTTGAAGTATTTGTTGGATTTACTTATCTTTGCAGCCCAATTCACGGATTATGTACGCCATTGTTGAAATAGCCGGAAGGCAATACAGGGTAGAAGAGAACAAGCATCTTGTTGTCAATCGTCTACAAGCAGAAGCAGGCTCAACTATTGAGTTTGATAGAGTATTAATGGTCGGTGGCGATAAAATCAAGGTGGGTTCCCCCACAGTTGATGGAGCTACTGTTACTGCCACAGTTAAAGAGCACGGAAAAGGTGACAAAGTATTGGTATTCAAGAAGAAAAGAAGAAAAGGATACCAAAAAATGAACGGATTTCGTCATTATTTGACATTGTTAAAAATCGAAAGCATTAAAGCCTAATATAGAAGAACGTCATGGCACACAAAAAAGGTGCGGGTAGCACGAAAAACGGAAGAGAATCACACAGTAAGCGCTTGGGTGTAAAAATCTATGGTGGTCAGGTTGTGAGAGCTGGTAATATTATTGTTCGTCAGCGTGGTACTAAACACCACCCAGATGTGAATGTAGGGATCGGAAAAGATCATACTTTGTTCGCATTGTCTGATGGAATCGTAGTATTCCGCAAAAGCAGAGAAGGCAGAAGCTTCGTTTCTGTTCAAGGTCAAGCTTAAATTATTTAAAAAATAAATATCAGAAAAAGGGGAAGGCGACTTCCCCTTTTTTATTTTTGTACATATATGAAAAACCTCACTCCAAAACATCCGGTAGATTCATTCACATTGATGAATGAGATAGTATTGCCCAACGATACCACTACTTTGGGGAATTTAATGGGAGGTCGCTTGCTACATTGGATGGATATCTGTGCGGCTATCGCTGCCCAAAAACACAGTCACAATATTGTTGTTACGGCCGCAGTTGACAGTGTTTCATTTAAAGAAAGTATTCGATTGGGTGATGTTGTTACGCTGAAAGCCTATGTATCCAGGGCTTTTAATTCGAGCATGGAAGTGTTTATTGAAGTGTTTGCCGAGAATTTACCGTCTGGTGGTCGGGTTAAATCCAATGAAGCCTACTATACTTTTGTGGCATTAGATGGCAGAAATAAGCCTGTTACTGTTCCAGAGCTAACTCCTCAATCCGAAGAGGAGGTGCTGAAATACGAGGGTGCTCTACGACGACGTCAGGTTAGATTAATTCTTGCGGGTAAAATGAAGCCCGAAGATGCACAAGAGTTGAAAAATCTCTTCGTTTAATCAATCAGATATCGCGTATTGCGATTTTTTGATTTATTTGATCAAACCAATTTCTCTTAATCGTTCCAAAAGAAACTCCATCGCGGTACAATCACTGTATTTCTTTGGATTTTCTTCGGTAATACACTGTGGTAAAGTATTTAATGGGACATTCGGACGTGGATGTAAGAAGAATGGAATGCTATATCGTGGTTTTCCCCACTGATTTTGGGGCGGATTAACCACCCGATGGGTAGTGCTTTTTAACTGATCATTGGTTAATCGCTGCAGCATATCGCCCACATTTACTACAATATGACCCTCCACTTCCGTTACTCCAATCCATTGATTCTCCTTATTTAATACCTCCAAACCATCCGCACTGGCACCAACCAATAGGGTGATTAAGTTAATATCCTCATGTTCGCCAGCTCTGATTGCATCTTTTGGATCCTCCGTAATGGGTGGATAGTGGATAGCTCTTAAAATACTGTTACCCTTTGTAACGCGATCGTCAAAATAGAATTCATCCAATTTTAAATGCAAAGCAATCGCCCTTAACATTTGAACGCCGGTGTTCTCGAGTGCGCGAAAAACATTTTCGCCCGCCCTATTGAAATTCGATAGTTCGGCAACTTGTTTGTTGGCAGGATAGGAGTGGTCTTCAAGCGTTTCGTACTGACCAAAATGCCAAAACTCCTTTAAATCCCCTGTATTTCGATTCTTTGCGTGTTCTTTTCCAAAGCCAGTATAACCTCGTTGACCTCCACCTTCCGTATCGTCGTATTTTAACTTAGTGGTTTCAGGTAAATCGAAAAAATTTGCCACTTCTTGATAGAGTAGCTTTAATGTGTCTGATGGAATACTATGATTTCGTATGGCAACAAATCCGATTTGTTCATAGGCATGGCCCAAATCTGCGACGAATTTACTTTTTTGTTCCGAAGAACCTAGCGTGAAATGAGATAAATCTAATTTGGGAATTGATTGCATGGTACGAATTTACCACACTAGAACAAGATTTGTATTATCCGATTGAGTGAAATAATTTTGAATCACTCTCCTCTAAAATAATGGATAGGGTAGTTGAATTTGGCGAAATCATCAATGTATCCATGTCGCTCATCGCCTGATAAATCTCTTGAAAATACATCGACCATTCAGGATGCTCAGAAATATTGTCTTGTATGAAAGCCGAAATTTCAGTATCGGCTTCACCATAATAATAAAGAAGTAGGTCTGAGTGTGATAATGGTCTTGTCATATGCTTCGCTAAAACGACAAACTTATAACGGACCGAAAATCAGATTATTTTACTTTGGCAACACTTTTTTGCATCTTTTTTCGCAAATTCAAAATTGCGTAGTGCATTCTACCGATACAAGTGTTGATATTGGTTTCTGTTAATGCTGCAATTTCCTTGAAACTTAGATCGGCGTATTGACGTAAAATTAACACTTCACGCTGGTCTTCAGGCAGTTCCCAAATCCACTGTCGCAAAATATCAACATCATCCTTGGCTACTCTATATTCTTCCTGACTTTCTACAGTTATTCCCAAACTATCAAAAATATCACGTCCTTCAGTATCTACAACCACAGGCATTCTTTTTCTCGCACGAATAGTATCTATACTCATATTTCGAGCGATACGAAGTACCCAAGGTAGGAATTTGTCTTCGTGATTGTATTTGCCCTTCTGAATGCTATGAATTACCTTGATGAAGGTTTCCTGAAAGATGTCTTCAGCAACATAACGATCGCCCACAAGCAAATAAATACTCGAAAGTATCCGAGATCTATGGCGTTTCAGTAAAGTTTCAAATGCTGCGTTGTTACCGTCAATGTAACGTTTAATCAGCACGCCGTCAGTTATCAATGGTGTAGTCATAATACTCCTCCCTTGCAGGTTAAAAATTGGTTTTAATAAGGCAAGAATTGGTTGAGTATTTTTCTACGTATAGGCGTTTCAGATGTGTTTCGGTCGTAAATCAATGCAATAAAATTCGCAATTGCAAATTTTATTTGTAAAAAACACAAAAAATAAATTATTTCAATCCATTAATAAATTCGACAGACGTCATTTTTGGCCTGCCTGGCAATTGCATATGGTTGACTTTATAACAGCCATCGTATAGACAAATAAGGAGTTGACGTGATTCGATGACAATGCAATTGTGTAAATCGGGTAGGGAGAGTTCCATCTTTTCCCCGCTGAGTATTTTCATATCGCCCCATTCACTCTTAATCCAAGCACCGGGAAAGGGATTTAATCCCCTCACTTTATTATGAAAATCTTGAATTGACATCTGCAAGTGTAATTCGGCGAAGTCACGGTTCAACTTGGGCGCCGATTTGAGTTCATCGCTAAAATCCTGTGGGGTGGTTTGGTAATTGCCATCAGAAATTAACTCCAGCGTGTGCGCAATCAAGTCCGCACCCATAACCATCATCCTGTCGTGCAATTCACCTAAGGATTCGTTTTCGCCAATGCTTAGTTTTGCTTTTGCGATAATATCTCCGGTATCAATCTCGTGTTTTAGAAAAAATGTGGTTAACCCCGTGGTGGTTTCACCATTAATTATCGCATGATGTATGGGAGCAGCTCCCCTATATTGAGGAAGTAAGGAGCCGTGTAAGTTAATCGTCCCTATGGTTGGGAAAGACCAAACCTTTTCTGGAAGCATTCTAAAGGCGATAACTACACCTAAGTTTGGATTTAAGGATTCCAATTCTTTCATGAAATCCTCTGATTTCAAATTGGCAGGTTGTAAAATTTTTAATCCGAGTTCATTCGCTTTACGCTTAACGGCGCTTTCTGCAATTTTCTGACCTCTACCGGCTGGTTTATCTATTGCCGTAACTACGCCAACCACTTGAAACCCGCTTTTCACTATCTTTTCCAAAGAAAATGCCGCAAAATCTGGGGTCCCAAAGAAAACGATGCGTAGCTTAGACTGTGTCATACAGTGCAAATGTACAACAGCCCAAAGCAACCAAACCAATCAACTTGTTGTCAATTCGTTGCCGAAAAGTAAGAATCATACATAAAATCACCGATTTTTGTATAACGAGTAGGCATTTCCATGCAAACAATGATGATTAGAAACTGCGTCCGCATGATTTTTTTCAAATTTGAAAAGACCATTATTGCTCTGCACGCGCAAGTTTTTTTGTTTTCTTTATTTCTTTCAGCCTCGTTGTTAGCCAATGTGGGCAACCCAGTTCAAGGATTATCCGGAGAGCCAATTTTTATCATTAACAAAGGCCAGTGGTCAAAGAGTGTATTATCTAAGGCCCATCTCAATATTGGAGATTTGTGGATTACACAAACCGGATTCGTTTGGAATTTAATTGATACAGGTGCATTTGAAAAACTGCATGATCGCACAACCCAAACGTTAAAACTCCCAACGCAAGCGGTATTTATGGATTTTGTTAATCCCACAGGTTCGGCAAAAGCAGAGGGCTCGGGTACAGCATCCACAGAGTTTTACAATTATCACAATCCCAAAGGCAGTTTTATCGAATTGCAGAAATACAGTAGCATCATCATTGCAAATGTTTGGCCTGGCGTTGACTTAGAAGTGAAATCATTTCAAAATACGATAAAATACAATTGGATTGTTCATTCCAATGTTAATCCAAACGTGATTCACTGGAAATATCGAGGTGAAAACAGTTCGGAATTAAGTGCATCAAAGAAGTACTGCAGAATTAAAACCAATATCGTTGACTGGGCAGAGGAAATCCCTGCAGTTTACTACAATGGAAATGTGGGTGCTGAAGATGAGGGGCAATCAGGTAATTCCAAACTCAACGCCAATTATGTCCAACTTCAAGATGGCTCATTTCAGTTTAGCATTAATAATTTAGAACCTAGAAACACCGATGACTTGGTGATAGATCCAAAATTGGTTTTTAGTACCTACACCGGCTCTAGAGCGGATAATTTTGGTTGTACTGGCACGTATGATATTCAAGGCAATGGTTATGCCGGAGGTACCGTTTTTGATATCGGACTGCCAATAACCCCTGGCGCTGCACAAACAACCTTTGGCGATGGCGTGTCAGAAGATTTGGGCTATGGGGGCTCTAGAGATGCCGCTATTTTAAAATTCAATTCAACGGGCGACAAATTGCTTTTTTGTACCTATTTGGGTGGTTCTAACAATGAGCAACCGCATTCCATGGTGACAGATTCCTTAGATAATTTGTATGTGATGGGCTCAACCCGAAGTACTGATTTCCCAATGGGTACTAAGGGTCAATACGATAATACGCACAATGGCGGGTACGATTTCTTTGTCACCAAGTTTAATCCTACCGGGACAACTATTATGGCTTCTACTTTTTTTGGAGGCAGTGGCTTGGATGCTGTAGGTGCTGATAGATCTGAGGCAGGCGTAAGTGTTGATGATTTCCCACTGATTTATAATTATGCCGATGAATTTCGCGGTGAGATTATCACGGATGAAAAGAATGTTTATGTTTCTGGGATCACATATAGCATGAATTTTCCTAGGACTGGAAACGGGGTCTATGGTGGTAAGTCCGATGCCGTAGTTTTTTGCTTAAATAATTCCCTTACCATTTTAAAATGGTCCCAACAGTTTGGTGGCGTTGGGTATGATGCGCTATATGGGGTGGCTTTGGGTAAGTCAAACGACATCTATGTAAGCGGCGGAAGTTCTAGTAATAACCTAAAAACAGTGATTGGCTCCAAATGGATTAACGATTATCAAGGGGGAATTGCCGATGCGATATTAATGCGATTGGATAAATTCACCGGTGATGTTCTTCAAGGCCGCTACCATGGGACATCGCTTTATGAGCAAGCCCATTTTGTTCAAACGGGTCTTACCGGCAAACCATATATTTACGGACAAACCGAAGCCAATATGCCCAATGTGAATGCGCGGTTTTATCAACCAGGTGGAGGTCAGTATATTTCTTGCTATTCCGTGGATCTTTCTTCCGTTGATATGCAAACTACCTTTGGTGTTAACTCTGGAAACATCATTTATCCCAATATTAGTCCAAGTGCTTTCTTGGTTGATCGATGTGAGCGAATTTTCGTTTCGGGATGGGGTGGAAGTACCAATTCCGCTTTGTATGATGTCAATACGGGTACTCCAAAGCAACATCGAAATAAAGGAAGGACCAACGGATTATTAACCACCGCAGATGCGGCTCAAAAAAATACCGATGGCAGTGATTTCTATCTCGCCGTATTCTCCAAAAACTTTTACTCATTGGCCTATGCCACTTACTTTGGCGGTGTTAGTACCCCAGGAAAAACGGCAGAAGAACATGTGGATGGTGGCACCTCTAGATTTGATTCTAAAGGAATTATCTATCAGTCCGTTTGTGCGGGTTGCAGAAGAAATGGATTGTTTCCAACCACACCAACAGCATACAGTCGGACAATGAATAGCAACAACTGTAACAATGCACTGTTTAAAATCGACTTTGAGAACCTAAATCTTAAACCTCGGTTGAAAGATACTTTTGTTCAAGTCATCGCTACACAGCCAATAAGTTTCCAAATCAAAGGCATCGACCCTGATCCTTTCGATACGATGTATCTGCGAGCCAAATGGGTGAAGAAGGGTGGAATGATGGGCGCAGATACAGCAAAGCTGACGTTAATCCCAGGTATTGGTTCTGCAACCTTAAAATTGGATTGGAAAACCATCTGTAGCAGTTTCTCAAAGGATACTGTTGAAATACTTGTGATGGTAATGGATCGTGGCTGCCCAAAAGCTGATACAACTTACGCTAGGATCAAATTGCTCGTTACAGAACCACCTAAAGTAATTCCACCGGATGCCATTTTGTGTGAGTTTCGATAGACAAACATCTAAAATGTCGATCTCCTGGAATAACATCGCAATACCAGGATCATTCTTTAAATATTTCCTACTTCGAAGAACCAACCCTGATGGGTCAATCAAAATCCTTGACACCATCCGAAGTGGCGCAGCAGGGGTTTATGTGGACGGGAATGTGGTGAATCCTAGGCAGAATAATTACTGTTACGAGCTCATTGGTGTGAATATTTGCGACGTTCAAGTATTTGCGAAAAACATTTTCTGTACCGTTACGGAATTGAATACGCCGATAGCGGGAGTTCCGTTATATACTACAACCATCGTAAATGACCGATATGCTGAAATTCGATGGGGCAAGAACAAAGAACCCGATTTTAAGGAGTATGAACTTTATCGCGTTCCTAGGGGT
>CAJBVU010000054.1 GCA_903959115.1 uncultured Bacteroidota bacterium | reverse complement strand
GGCGAAGCATTTTATCGAAAACATATGACAGGTGATTTGCTTTCTCGAATGAGCGAAGATGTCTCCAATGTGAGGATGTATATTGGTCCATCGATTATGTATTTCGCCAACATGCTTTTCACGTTTGTTGTGGTGATTTATCAAATGGTTCAAGCCAATGCGAGTCTTACATTATGGGTATTATTGCCGTTGCCGATTTTGTCGGTTTCTATTTATCAAGTGAGTAAGCGGATGAATCTTGGCAACAAAGTGATTCAAGAACAGTTGTCTTTGTTAACGGCTAGCGCCCAAGAAACTTTTGCGGGTATTCGAATCATCAAATCGTTCGGTATGGAATCCACCTTCAGCAAGAAATTTCACGAAGAAGGCGAGGAATACAAACGCAGAAACATGGATTTGGCGAAAATCAATGCGATGTTTTTCCCTTTGATGTTATTGCTAATGGGTTTGAGTACGTTGTTGGTGATTTATTTGGGTGGAAAGGCTGTAGAAGATGGCACGTTTACGCCGGGAAATTTAGCGGAGTTCGTTATTTATTTAAATATGTTAATTTGGCCGGTGGCGAGTTTGGGTTGGACAACGGCTTTGGTTCAAAAAGCTGCGGCAAGTCAAAAACGCATCAACGAATTTTTACAAGCGGAATCGCATCAAACAGAAGAAGGTAAACCGTTTTCTTTGACTACCCAAATTGCTGTGAATAATTTGTCATTCACCTACGAAGGCAAAACGGCGCCCTCCTTGAACGGGATAAACTTCATCATCACAAAAGGTGAAATTATTGGGATTACCGGAAAAACAGGGTCGGGCAAATCAACCTTGGCGCAGATGTTGGCGGCGATGTATTATGGCAATGCCGAAGCAAAATCTATATTATTTGATGGGGTTCCACTGGCTGAAATTGATTTGACAGATTTTCGGAGAAACTTGGCTTACGTGCCACAAGATGTATTTTTATTTTCAGAGTCTATAAGAGAAAATATAGCCTTTGGATTGGAAGATGGCAAAGCGAGTGATGAAGAATTGCAGAGGGCTGTTACGGCGGCGGGTTTATTGAATGATATAACACAATGGCCTCAGGGTTTAGAAACGATATTGGGCGAACGCGGTGTGAGTTTATCTGGCGGTCAAAAACAAAGGGTAAGTTTGGCTCGGGCGTTGATCAAAAAGGCGCAATTTTATATTCTTGACGATTGCTTAAGTGCTGTGGATTCTGAGACGGAACGAAATATTATTGATCAGTTGCAGGCTTGGTTAAAACAGAGTACGGCGGTTGTGGTTTCGCATCGAATCGCCCCACTAAAAATGGCCAATCGCATCTTGGTATTGGACGATGGCAAGCTAACTCACATTGGCACACACGATGAATTGCTTGTAAGTTGTGAATACTACAAAAATTTAAATGATAGTCAAAGTGCTGAAAACCAAACAGAAGACCTATAAAAGCGTAGAATTGACACTTCTTAAAAAATTATAATAATTTTATATACACAACCTCAATAATTTTTGCATATTTGCCACGAGAAATAATTTCTCTGAATAAAAAGAAGATGATGCAGGAAGAAAATTACAACAGAGATTCTCAAGAAGAGATCTTTTCAAAGCGAGTTCGTGCTGGAAAACGGACTTACTTTTTTGATGTAAAAGCTACTCGTAACAATGATTATTACATCACGATTACGGAAAGTAAGCGCAGTAAATTTGACGATGGCAATTTTGTTAAAATGAAGATTCATTTGTACAAAGAGGACTTCAATAAGTTCAGTGATGGTTTGGCTGAAACCATTGGTCACGTGAAAACTACTTTGTTGCCTGAGTACAATTTTGATGAGTACGATCGTCAGGACGACGATTACGCGTAATTCAAGAATTGCTTAGTTTTTTTGTGGGACGGGTTTTGCCCTTCCTTTTCCTATTTTTGTACGGTGTTTAAACGTGTATTTATTTACGGGATTGCTTTTGGTTCATTGAGCGCCTCTATGTTATTGGTTCAATATCTGAATGGTTTGTATCGTTCCAATTCTGCCGCAGCCTTTTTCCCGATGTTTTTTAATCTGGTAATTCCCGGTATTGGTGTATATCTGTTTGTGAAGAGTTTGATGAAAGCGCAGAGTGATTCTCCAATCAATATGGGGAAAGCCTTGTTCTTATCCTTGATGATGTCGCTCATTATGGCCGGAACAAACATTGCTGCTTATCAGCATATTTATAATAATAAGAAGGAAATCATACAAGATTGGCGGTCGCTTCAGTATGCAGCCATCGACAAGTCGGTTGATGGAGATGAATCTGTTTTGGTAGCAGACAAGGCAAAGCAAAAATCCACATTAAAAGAGAATTTTGAGGTCAAAATTGGCCCATCTGCCTTTGGCGGTTTTGAATTGATGATGTGTGTTTCTACGGGAATGGTTGTATGTCTGATAGTTTTTGTTTGGAACTACAAGCAAACATCATAGTTTCGTAGCCTATGAGGAAATTTCTAACAATACTTTGGTTGGTATGGGCGGGCCTTTGGTTCGTTGTGATCTTTTTATTGATATATATTCCCTTGTTGTTTTTGTTTATTTCACCAAAAACGTACAGATATGCGCATTATTTACGTCGGTTTTGGGGTACAACTTGTTGTTATTTGGGATTTATCATACCCAAGGTGACATATGAATCGCCATTGCCAAAAAATCAACAATTCGTATTTTGTGCAAATCATATCTCTTACATTGATATTGTATGTTGTGGAAGTTTTTTGCCTGGGTTTAACTTCTTTATGGGCAAAGCCGAACTTGCAGAGATTCCACTTTTTGGCATTTGGTTTAGAACTCTAGATATTGCTGTAAAGCGTGAGAGTATTAGGGGATCACATAGAGCTTATGTAGAGGCAGGCGAGCAAATGGATAGATTGGGGGCAAATCTTATTATTTATCCTGAAGGCCGAATTCCTCATGATGCACCAAAAATTAAATTTCCATTTAAAGCCGGGGCATTTCGTTTAGCCATTGAAAAGCAAGTGCCTATTGTTCCTGTTACATTGCCAGACAATTTGGACAGATTTGACATCGATAATTTTAAGGGATCGCCGGGAAAAATGAGGATGTTTGTGCATACACCGATTGAAACCAAAGGTTTGTCGTTAGAGGATATCCCAACACTGCAACAAAAGGTCTATGATGTTATATCTTCACAACTGAAATCAGTAGGCGTATTATGAAAATCACAGAACAACGCGTAAAGGAATTGGCCCATTTGGCAAGATTGCGATTTGAAGGCCCTGCATTGCTAAAGATGCAAGAGGATCTCGAGAAAATCTTAGGGATGTGTGAACAGTTAAAATCTGTTGACACGGAAGGGGTTGAACCATTGATTTATCTTACAGATAGTCATACTATTTTACGAGATGACGTTATTGTTCAGACTATTACCCATGAGGAAGCGTTAAAAAATGCGCCCAAAAGTGATAGTGATTTTTTCAGGGTTCCCAAAGTAATCGACGGTAATGTCTAGGGCATTAATATCGTTATCGAACATTCGTAAGACTTATGTTTTAGGGGCTCAGACGGTGCATGCCCTGAAAAAAATCGACTTAGATATTCAGAGGGGTGAATATGTTGCCTTGATGGGGCCTTCGGGGTCTGGCAAGAGCACATTGATGAATGTAATTGGCTGTTTGGATACGCCATCGCAGGGAGAATATTGGCTCAACGCTAAGGAAGTTAGTAAGATGAGCGATGTGGACTTAAGTAAGGTTAGGAATGACGAAATTGGATTTGTATTTCAAACGTTCAATTTACTGACGCGATTAACTGCATTAGAGAATGTTGCATTGCCTTTGGTGTATGCCGGCATACCCTTAAAAGAGCGAAATGAAAGGGCTGCGGAGACATTAAACAAGGTGGGACTAGGCGATCGATTTCATCATAAGCCCAACGAATTATCGGGCGGTCAAAGACAACGGGTTGCGGTGGCTAGGGCATTAATCAACAATCCAAGTTTATTGCTTGCGGATGAGCCTACGGGAAACTTAGATACACAAACATCTCATGAGATCATGGCATTGTTTGAAGAAATTCATGCTGCGGGGAATACAATTGTGTTGGTTACACACGAAGAAGACATCGCAAAGCATGCAAAAAAAATCATGCGCCTCAGAGATGGACTGATTGAACCATGATTTCACCTGTTATCAATTGGTATTTTAAGCAACGCAGTGAGGACTTGCGTGAGAATTTGGATCGAGCCAATCTAAAACAAGAAGAGTTGTTTGTAGAATTGATTGAGCGTCTGTCGAATACGCGTTATGGTGAAAATTATCAAATTTCTGAAAAAACCACATATGAGGATTTTTGTGCCAAGGTTCCAGTTGTAGTATATGAAGATTTAAAGCCTTGGATTGATCGCAATATGGCTGGGGAGCAGCAATTGTTGTGGCCTAGCGATATTGTTTGGTATGCCAAGAGTAGCGGAACAACGAGTAATGTAGCGAAGTTTATTCCCATGAGTTTTGAGAGTTTGGAATACAATCATTACGAATGTAGCAGAGAAACGCTGACACAATATTGTGGCTTTTTTCCTGAAACAGAGATTTTTAAAGGCAAGGGTTTGCTAATAGGCGGAAGTCATAGGGTGAACGAGTTAAATCAAAATGCGTTTTATGGCGATTTGAGTGCTGTTTTGATGAATCATTTGCCGGCTTGGGTGAATTGGAAAAGTACGCCAGATATGGAAATTGCCATGATGGAAAATTGGGAGGAGAAATTGGAGAAAATGGCGCAATCGGTTTACCAGGAAAACGTGACAAGCATGAGCGGTGTTCCAACTTGGACCTTGGTACTTTTAAATCGATTGTTAGAAATCACAGGGAAAAATAACATTCTTGAAATATGGCCAAACTTAGAGCTCTTTTTGCATGGAGGTGTGAGTTTTGAGCCTTATAAAGATCAATTTAGGTCGCTGATTCCATCCAACAAGATGAATTATTTTGAGACCTACAATGCAAGCGAAGGCTTTTTCGGATTGCAAGCGTCACCCGGAAAATCCGATTTGTTGCTAATGACTCATCACGGAATTTTTTACGAATTTTATCCGGTTTCAAAGGGCGCTGATTACATCATTCCATTGAGCGATGTAGTGATTGGTGTGAATTATGCCATGGTAATAACCACGGTGGGCGGGTTGTGGCGATATATTATTGGCGATACCATCATCTTTACGGATACTAAGCCTTACACCTTTAAAATTACGGGTAGAACCAAATTGTTTATCAATGCTTTTGGTGAGGAGTTGGTGATTGAAAATGCGGAGTCGGCCATCGCAATTGCATCAAAGGAAACGGCAGCGATAGTAACTGACTATTCAGCGGGGCCCATTTATTTGTCGGACCAAGCGGATGCAGGCCATGAATGGCTGATTGAATTTAGCAAAGAGCCCAAATCGTTAGAGGAGTTTATCCGAGTGTTGGACACAGCATTAAAACAAACAAATGAAGACTATCAGGCAAAGCGCCAAGGAGATATCGTAATGAAGCTACCCAAGGTGATTTCGGTACCAAAGAACACGTTTCATGATTGGTTGAAATCGAAAGGAAAGTTGGGCGGACAGAACAAAGTGCCCCGTTTGAGTAATGATCGCAAGGTGATTGAGGAAATCAAGGCCTCGATGGGTTAACATTAAGGGTTAAAATTGTATTTTTGTCTTTTAAAGACCTATGTACGGAGCCATTAAACAACACTTGGCGGCTGAGCTGAAAAGCATCGAAGAAGCCGGATTATTCAAAAAAGAACGCATCATTACAACCCCGCAAGACGCCGTAATTAAATTGGCAGATGGCAGTGAGGTTGTGAATTTTTGTGCCAATAATTATTTGGGCTTAAGCAGTCATCCGAGGGTTTTGGATGCTGCCAAACGAGCCATTGATACCCATGGATTTGGTATGAGCAGTGTGCGATTTATTTGCGGTACCCAAGACATTCACAAGGATTTGGAGGCCAAAATAGCCGAGTTTTATGGCACTGAGGATACAATATTGTATGCCGCGGCTTTTGATGCAAACGGAGGTGTTTTTGAACCATTATTGGGTGAGCAGGATGCCATTATTTCGGATAGTTTAAACCACGCTTCTATTATTGATGGCGTTCGTTTGTGTAAGGCGATGCGTTTCCGCTATGAAAACAACAACATGGCTGATCTCGAAACCCAATTGATCGCTGCTCGTGAAAAAGGAGCTCGCTATATCTTGGTGGTTACCGATGGTGTTTTCTCGATGGATGGTTATGTAGCTCAACTCGATAAAATTTGTGATTTGGCGGACAAATATGATGCGATGGTAATGACCGATGAATGTCATGCCGCCGGTTTCATTGGCGCTACCGGTCGCGGAACTCCAGAATATTGCAATGTGATGGGTAGAGTTGATATCATCACGGGCACTTTGGGAAAAGCTTTGGGTGGTGCCATGGGTGGCTATACTACGGGTAGAAAGGAAATTATCGAACTATTACGCCAGAGAAGTCGTCCCTATTTGTTCTCAAATTCATTGGCTCCAAGCATCGTAGGTGCGAGCATCGAGGTATTGAAAATGTTGAATGAGACCACATCGTTGCGCGACAAATTGGAGGAGAATGTAAAACGATTTAAGGCGGGGATTAAAGCCGCGGGGTTTGATATTAAGGACGGCGACAGTGCCATCGTACCCGTAATGTTATACGATGCGAAGTTGAGTCAGGACATGGCTAATGCGTTGTTGGCTGAGGGAATCTATGTCATCGGATTTTTCTTCCCAGTAGTACCAAGAGATCAAGCCAGAATTCGTGTACAGTTGAGTGCGGCGCATGAATTTGAGCACATCGACAAAGCAGTTGCGGCATTTACCAAAGTGGGTAAAGCATTGGGTGTAATTGCCTAAATCCCTATATTTGTCTTTTAAGCAAAATCAAACATGTCTATTTGGAGAAAGAAACCGATTGCTGCCTATTTGGCGGATTCAAAAAAGAATGATTTAAATCGTGTTTTAACGCGTTGGGGATTAACATCCTTGGGAATTGGCGCCATCATAGGTGGAGGGATATTCACACTAACGGGTATCGCAGCTCATAACCATGCGGGTCCTGCATTGGCATTGGCCTTTGTTATTGCTGGAATCGGGTGTTTATTCGCCTCTTTGTGTTACGCAGAATTTGCTTCTGTTTTGCCAGTTGAAGGTTCCGCTTACGCCTATGCCTATGGCACAGTGGGTGAGCTTTTTGCCTGGTTTATCGGATGGAATCTTATCCTTGAATATATGATGGGTGCAACCACCGTTGCTGTGGCGTGGAGTGGTTACTTTACAAAATTGCTCCATTTGTTTCACATCAATTTGCCCGAGGCCTTGATCAATGATCCAGTTACTTATGGCGGAATGGCATTTAATGTTCCGGCATTTGTAATTACTTGGGTAATCACGGCCATTTTGGTAAAAGGAATTAAAGAAGCTGCCTCAACAAACAATGTCATTGTGATCTTGAAAGTAGCCGTGGTGTTGTTTGTGATTATTGCAGGTTCATTTTATGTAGATACTGCGAATTGGCATCCATTTATCCCTGCAGAAAAAATGGGTGATGACGGTCATATTCACTTTGGTGTCGGCGGAGTACTTACCGCTGCTACAATTGTTTTCTTTGCTTATATTGGATTTGATGCCGTTTCTACACAGGCTGGTGAGGCAATAAATCCGAAGAAAGATGTTCCTTTTGCGATTATTGCATCGCTTATCATATGTACATTGCTTTACATCGCAGTTTCCTTGGTATTAACGGGTATGGTTCCTTACGGTGAATTGGATTTAAAGGCACCGGTTGCCTCTGCATTCGCGGGAGCAGGAATCGATTGGGCTGTCTATTTGATTACAATCGCAGCTACCGCAGGTTTGATGTCGGTGATGTTGGTAATGATGCTAGGTCAAACGCGAATCTTCCTTGGAATGGCGAAAGATGGCTTGTTACCTAAAAAGATGTTCGGAACACTTCACCCTAAATACAAAACGCCCTATAAGAGCACTATTTTGGTAGGATTTATTGTTTCCATTGTTTCTGCGTTAACTCCAATCGATAAAGTTTCTGAAATGTGTTCGATGGGTACATTGTTAGCCTTTGCAATGGTTTGTTTGGCTGTTTTGATTCTTAGAGTTAAACAACCGGATTTAGAACGTCCATACAAAACACCATTTATCTATTTTGTGGCTCCGATGGGTGTTGCCTTTAATATTTTCTTGATGTCGCAAGTGCGCGAAAATACGTGGTACGCTTTCCTTATTTGGGGAACTTTGGGCGTAATCATTTATTTCTTATACAGTCGCAGACATTCAAATCTGAATAAAGCAGACTAATTTCATTAGACACAATTTCTGAAAAGGCTTGGTAACCCCAGGCCTTTTTTGTAATATTCCGTTTTAAGGAGTATGAGCGCAACGAGAAAATTGGGATTGTTTGATTCTACACTGCTGGTTTCTGGCAGTATGATAGGGAGTGGGATATTTTTGGTGACATCCGACATGACAAGGCAGCTCGGAAGTGGGCCGCTGGTTTTGTTAGCTTGGCTGTTAACGGGAGTGATTACGCTCATGGCAGCACTTAGTTTTGGCGAATTGGCGGCGATGATGCCCAATGCCGGCGGACAGTACAATTTCGTTACTCGTATTTATGGAAAACGGATGGGGTTTGTTTACGGTTGGGCCGTATTTTCAGTCATTCAAACAGGTGTGATTGCCGCCGTTGCGATGGCTTTTGCCAAGCATTTGGGGATTTTCACCTGGAACCATGAAAAGGTGGTTTTCAGCTTTGTTTTGTTTGGCGATGGTGAATGTGAAGGCGGCACAACTTTTAAACTGCTCGCAGGCCAGCTCATAGCCATAGCAAGTATTTTCTTGTTAACGATGATTAACAGCCTCGGCATCCAAGAGGGAAAATGGGTGCAACGCATATTTACCCTGGCTAAGTTAATAGCGCTAAGCGCATTGATTATGGGTGGCCTATATGTTTTATTCGGCGGGAGTTTAAATGGTGTCAAAAATTACTTCTGGGAAAACATGTCGTCCGGGGCTTCCCATTTTGTGTCGCCAGATGATTCGAATCCACTAAAAACCAATGGTGTAAGTGCGAGTGGCGCTCAACTTAACGAGGTTGTTCCTAATTGGCAATCGTTGGCTGGTATTGGTTTGCTTCTAGCATTTGCCAGCGCCATGGTAGGTAGTTTATTTTCCTCCGATGCTTGGCAGGGAATTACGTTTATGTCGGGCGAAGTAGAAAACCCAAGCAAGACGATTCCCAAAGCACTGCTCTATGGCACTTTCATTGTTACAGTGGTGTATTGCCTAGCAAATGTTGCTTACATGGCTGTATTGCCTTTAAAAGGGCTTAGCCTGACCGATGCGATGGCTATGGTTGGTCCCAACGGATTGTCGGACAATTTGGTTTTAGGTATTGCCCATGCAGATCAAGATCGTGTGGGCGTTGCGGCATCTTCAGTGTTGATGGGATCTGCTCACAACGCCGATGCGGGACTCATGGGTTTAATCTTTATGGCCACCTTGATTATCGTGAGTACCTTTGGTTGTAACAATGGTTTGATTCTAGCTGGAAGTCGATTGTATAAAGCCATGGCCGACCATGGTTTGTTCTTTAAAAGTGCGGCAAAACTCAATCGCAAAAATGTCCCTGCCAATGCCCTATGGATGCAGGCTTTTTGGGCTAGTGCCTTGTGTTTGAGTGGTACCTATGGCGACCTACTTAGTTATTGCACTTTTGCCTCACTGCTGTTTTATATCATTACCGTAGCAGGGGTTTTGATCTTGAGAAAGAGAGAACCAGATGCCGAAAGGCCCTACAAAGTATGGGGTTACCCTTACCTACCCATCATCTATTTGATCGTTGCGGGCTTTGTTGCACTTGGAATAATCGTGAGTCAGTTTTCAATTGCCATTACTGGAATTGGCATCGTAGCATTGGGTTGGCCCATCTATACGATTTTTTCTAGGCGAAATCAATCGACCTAGGAAATCAACTCAAGTTAGAAAATTCGTAGCTCGATTCGAAATCGAAATGCTTCTTACGCAAATGCGCTTGGGCCCTCAAATTGGGCAATAAATCGGTGAATTGATCCAAGTATAAACTCTGATCACCATCGCTGAGTGCTTCTTCGGGTTGGTTGTGTACTTCGATGATAAGTCCATCTGCACCTGCAGCAATCGCGGCTAAGGAAACCGGTTTCACCAAATCCCGTAGACCAGTACCTTGGCTCGGATCTAAAATAACAGGCAAATGGCTTAATAACTTCACCAACGGAATGGCGGCAATATCCATCGTGTTTCTGGTAGCGGTTTCAAATGTTCTAATGCCTCGCTCGCAGAGAATCACTCTGTCGTTACCGCTGCTAACGATATATTCCGCTGCCAATAACCACTCTTCAATGGTGCTGCTCATACCTCGTTTTAGCAACACAGGCTTTCCACTTTTTCCTAATGCTTTCAGCAATGGGTAGTTCTGCATATTGCGCGTTCCCACTTGAAGGATATCTGCGTACTCACAAAACTCATCGATTTTATCCAATCCCATGATTTCGCTAACCACAGCCAATCCATACTTGTCGCCGGCTTCGCGGAGCAGTTGTAACCCCTCTGTTTTTAGGCCTTGAAACGAATATGGACTTGTACGCGGTTTGTAAGCGCCGCCCCTAAGAAATTTGATGTTTAATTTGGATAGGTACTCGCTAATCGTAAAAATTTGTTCCCTATTTTCAACAGCACAAGGACCTGCAATCATCACCAATTCTTTTCCAATGCAAACGCCATTGATTTCAAAGGTGGTGTCTTCCTTTTTCCATTCTCTACTTACGAGTTGATATGGTTTGCGATTTCCCATGCAGATGTAACAATGAAATACTATTTGGGTTTGGTATAGGTGATAATCAATTTCGTTTTTGAATGGTCGATGGCTGCCCGCGCACCAATTACAGGGTTGTCCGTGGGTACGGCAAAATACAATCCCAAATTGTTGTCTGTACCTCTAAAGGCCATGTCATTCAACACATTTTGCATGTGCCTAGTAATGTCGAATTGATAATATCTGCCCTTGTCGTTAAATACACCGCCAAACTTTGTGGGTGCTGCCAGTGCGTCTTCCAACAATCGATTTCTATCGCTACTGCGCGATGTGGGTTGAAACAAATTCATTCGGGGTGGCGCAAAATAATTGGCATTTGTATTCTCGTCCACGTAAAGTCTCAAGGTGGCGTTATTAATGCCGACATTGTTTTCACCGTTTGTTCCGGCTTTCACCAAATTTAACAAATAGGGGATTTCAATTTTGGTTTTTACGCCGCTCAACGATTGGACATAGGTGGTGTTATAATGTTTGTTTGGCTGACGTAATTGAGCCTCAATAAATTCGGGATATGGACCAGTTTCACTGCTGTTTACGATGGTAGATCTCAGATCAAAGCCAAAAAGATAAGTACTTGTATCGTTGTAATACAGTAAAATTTTAGCGCGATAGTTGATGTTAATGGCATTTGCTAGGTCCAGTACGCCAAATCCACCGTCCCCAGGGTTTAATTCATCGTTTTGAGGCACAATCGCGATGCCGTTAAAGTGTTTCAATAAGCCTTCATTGGTTTGATAGGCTTCCGCTGGCATTTGTTGCAGCTGTCGTGCGAATTCTTTACTCAATTTAATCAATAAACCTGGCTTTAACCCCATTTTACCTTTTTGATATCCAATGGAATCAATTTTTTGTCGGTAAATCGTTCCGTAGTAGTCCGTTGCGACGTTCTTATTTACCTTGGGGGTGCTTTGTTTTTGATAGTAGATGTTTGACCCGGTGATAGTTTCGTCTAACTCGTAAATTTTGATTTGTTGTTTGGTGAGAGAATTTCCGTAAAAATTGAGGCCGTCTACCAATGGGATATACAACAAGGCTGAATCAGGCTCGATGGAATTGGGAAAGTTATTTTCTGGCGCCAAAATATTCATCTTGGCATAGATGCTCGCTTTGCTTTTGCCCAACAAAGGGTCATGGAACTCACCCAACAAAACATAAGTAAGGTTATTGGCTGGCAAAGAATCTTCCAAAACCGTAGAAGCTTTTAGGGTAAACGTGTCGGTCCTGAACAAAGTTAGTTGATCACTTTGTTGTTGACCGGTGATAACAATATTGCCCTCATTGCGTTTACAAGCCGAGAAAGCCGTTAAGAAGAAAAAAGCGAAAAGTAAGCTACGAAGTGTCACTGTTTAAGCGTAGAATTAAGCAAGAAGCTGTTCGTACAAAGTGCCATATTGAGTACCTGCATCCTCGTCGCTATGGCGCATAACGATTTTATCTGCGATATGTGCTTCAACAACACGGTGACCTTCTTCGCAGTTTGTTACAACTGCATCGGAATGTATTACGGCACCAATATTCATTGAATTCACGGAACCATCAGAAAAACACTCCATGCAATTATCATCAAGTGAATTTAGGCTCGCTTTGCGCGCAAAATCAGCACCTAAATTGATGCTATCTTCATCGCTATAAACACTATAGACAACCTTTGTGTTTTTAAACACAGGCTCATCTTTGTAAATGGTCTTTAAATACATTGGGATTAGGCTCGTCATCCAACCCTGGCAATGAATAATGTCTGGAGCCCAGCCCAATTTCTTTACCGTTTCCATAACGCCCTTACAAAAGAAGATGGTGCGCTCGTCGTTGTCATCGAACAATTTACCGGCCTCATCCCTAAACACATATTTGCGGTGGAAATAATCTTCGTTGTCTAGGAAATAGACTTGCATCTTGGTTTGCGGAATCGATGCAACTTTGATAATCAATGGATTGTCGTTGTCATCAATGGAAATATTAATTCCACTCAATCTCACAACTTCATGCAAACGATTTCTACGTTCGTTAATGACGCCAAATCGGGGAACAAGAATTCGAATTTCATTTTCTTGCTCTTGAAGTGCCTGAGGCAGCATTCGGGCAACTGTTGCTAAGGGTGATGTCTCGAGGAAAGGAGACATCTCAGAACTCACAAACAGAACGCGTTTTTTGGTTTGGGTCATGGTTTTGTCTAGACTCTATTTAGAAAAAGAATACAAAAGTATAATAAAAAAATCGGAAATTGAAACAACAATCTACTAAGAACCTAGGAAAAATCGTTATTTGCACCTCTTTCTACGCAATAATGGAGGTATTTGAATCAGCGGACACATGGACGGCGAAATTTGGAGGCGGTCAATCAGCAAATTGGGCGATGATTCCAACGATGGGCGCTCTGCATCAAGGGCATTTATCCTTGATTGAGGCGGCACAAAAAAATGGATATCAAACAGTTGTAAGCATCTTTGTGAATCCGTTGCAATTCAATAACGCAACAGATTTGGAGAAGTACCCGAGGCATTTAGAAAATGATCTCGCGCTGCTAGCAGGGGTAGGTGTTGATGCTGTATGGACACCCAATATCGATACGATTTACCCATCCGATTTTATAGAAATCACATTGGATTTGGGGATTTTGGATCAGATTTTTGAAGGTTTGCATCGACCTGGGCATTTTAACGGCGTGGTTCAGGTGTTAAATCGTTTGTTTTCCGTGATTCAACCTAAGGCCGTATTTTTTGGTCAAAAGGATTTGCAACAATGTTTGGTTGTAGAAAAACTGCTCGCGGAATATTTCTCAGAGATCAAATATTATAGGGTTGCAACACTCCGGGCCGAATCGGGATTGGCGCTAAGTTCTCGCAACGAACGTTTAACCTCAAAAGGGAAAGAGTTAGCTGCTGAGATTTATGCATCGATGTTGCGAATTGGCAATAGTTTAGAAATTTGTGAAGCGGTTACAGACTTGGAATGTAAGCGATTGAAGCAGTTGGGATTTGAAATTGAATATTTGGACTGGGTTTCATTGCCCAATATGGAAAAGGCCAAATTACAAGACTTAATGATCATGGATGGAAATGCAATTAATAATGACAAAACAGCTACTACGGCGGTTGTTTTTGCCGGCAGTTTGGAAGGTGTAAGGTTGATTGATAACCTCCTTATTCCCTCATCTTAGAGTCGATGGTGATTGTCACCGGACCTTGATTTACAATTGCTACATCCATATCCGAACCAAATGTGCCTGTTTTTACTTGTAGGCCATGATCTACAGAAAGAAATTTTACATACGCTTCATAGATCGGAATGGCAATCTCTGGCCTCGCTGATCGAATAAAAGATGGACGATTACCTTTAGCGGTTTGGGCGAAAAGCGTGAATTGACTGATTGCAAGAATTTCACCACCCACATCAATTACGCTGCGATTCATTTTACCTTGGTCATCGGAAAAAATGCGCATCAAGGCAGTTTTCTGTGCGAGCCACTCGGCGTCCGCCTCGTGGTCGCCCTCTTCCACGCCAATCAGCACCATGAGTCCATGTCCAATTTCTCGCTTTTCTTGACCATCAATCGTAACTGAGGCACTCGAAACCCGTTGGATAACCAATCTCATGTTGCTGATCGGGTGTTCAGAGACTTAGTTTTTGATAATGCGAGTTTGATAAACCGCAGTACCGTCAATCAACTTCAAAGTATAAATACCGTTGCTCCAAGCACTCGCATCGATGGTTGATTTTCCAGCATTCATCATGCTAGTGTAAACCACCTTGCCCATCACATCAGAAACTTCGTATTGCATCGCTTGGTTGGCAGCAACATTTAACACCAACTGGAATTGATTCGTGCTTGGATTCGGGTAAACAGAAACCATGGCATCCGGGCCGTTTAACAAAGAAGTGGCAGCCACTTCAGTGCCTTGCGCATAGGCTTTCTTCAACGCATCGCTCACCAAAATAGTACCGCCGTTGTCGATCAAAGTTGTGTTGTCAATAAACATCCCAACAATGTGCATCTTGTTCATATTCCACGAACCATCCATCGGGAAAGTGAAGTTGTGTACAAAGCTTGCACCCTTGCTTGCGCTGCTTCCGAAGGCATTGGGTAAACCGGCAAAAGTTGGAGCAATCGCTCTTCCTACGTGGTCGTAAACCATTTGAGAAGCAGGCACTGGATTAGGCAATTTTTCAAAGCCACCCATCACACCGCTAGCACCACCGGCATAAGCATTGGACTGGTTAAAGCCAGAAGTAGTTCCGCGAACATCGTCCTCAACAATCGCACAAGCAATTCTGAAGTCGCCAGAAATATCAGATTCTAACGTTGTTTTTACACTCACGTTCATCACCTTGGTGACATCGTCGTATTTGGCAGCAATATCCAAAATTCCTCTTGGGGCAATTTGTACACGTTTGATAAAGTCTCCACCCATCGCAGATGGATCCATTTTGGTACCGCGATCTACCAAAGCACTTGGGTAGCCACTGATTTTTGAAGCCATACCCGCATCGTAGTATCCATTCATCATCGGATCGTTGTTGTGCACTGCAATACCTTGGAAAAAACCATCGTATTTGCCGGTCATCGTCTCAAGAGCAACAGCACCTCTAGGGCACCACTGACACCATGTACCGGTTGCTTCTTCGCCAATTACAACTTTGCCTTTTGCGGGAACGATTGGATCAATTGTGATTGTTTTATTATCATCTGATGCATTGTCGTCTGCTGAACCGTTTACTGCGGTAACGCTCGCTACCACATCGTTCTTACCTGCTACGATCGATAAAGTATTGGTCATTGTTGCCGTGTACAAGCCACCCGCCGCGATGCTCAAGCCTGTCAACTTTTTGGTGTCGGTATTTCCATTGTATTTAACACTCACATCGGCATCCGTAATGGTTGTAGTGCCGAGATTGCGAATTTCTATCGTTGGCAAAACTTTAGCGCCTGCCAAGAATCCCACAACGCCGCCAACGTATGTTACACTGGCATTTTTGGTGGTTGAAGTATAGGGAGTGTAGGTGGTTGAAACATCGTCCACATAAAAAGAACTCCCATTGATTGGAAACAAGTCCATAGCGGCAATGGCGCGAGTGGCATTTTGAAAACTACCCACTTTTACCGCGTCCAAGTAAACGTCCCAAGTGTTGGTGTTCAGATCGATTTTTAACTCAAAATCAAACCATTGACCTTGGTTGTAATTGACATTGATTAAGTTACCTGCACTGGCGTTGTTGATCTGCAAGGTTTTATCGATGTTAAAATAAACATCAATGGTATAGCCCTTACCCCAAGTGGTTTGCTCTTGAAGGTTGAAATATGCGTTTTTCCCTGCATCCACATTCATGGCCATTTTCAAACTGAAGGTTCCGGTATTTTTTGCACCACCAAAAGGAAGCACCAAATCCGCTGGCCCACCGTTGGCAGCAGTACTCTGAAAATACAAGCTATTGGCTCCGCTTTTGGCTTTGGTAGAAGTAACCTTTACATCATCCGCTCCACCATTAGGGCTACCCCAAGTTTCCCAAACAGCACTGGTGGCTGCGAGATTATCTCCTGATTTGTAACTGTCAAAATTGTCGCTAAATGTCTGCGCCTTTGAGGCTGAACTTGCCAAAAGGGCACCAAAAAGAATGAGGTATTTTTGTTTCATAATTGTTCTTATTTTTCAAATATAGGAATTTGAATCGTGTAAATTGTTTTCTAGAAATACGATGCCAACTTCTTGGTGATTTAAACATCCGATATTTTATCGTCAATCCAAACCTATTTTTGTTTTTTCATAGACGATGGGTATCAATGCCAAATTTCGAATAAGTATTTTTACAAGAATCGAAGGATGGCTGCTGTTGTTTTTTTTGATTCAATGTATTGGGATTACGGATCCGCCATTGGAAATCGGTCACAATTGGAGGCAGGTTCTCACCAATATGGTTTCCAGAAATTATTACGAGTCGGGAATGGATTGGCTCTATCCCAGAATTGATATCGCCGGAGAAAAAACGGGCATTACAGGGGCGGAATTCCCAATCATGAATTTTCTTATTTTCCTCTGCTTTAAAGCCTTTGGTTTTGCCCATTGGTATGGCAGATTGATTAATTTGTTGATGGTAGTTTGGGGTGTGTTTCGGTTTCATAAAATGACCAAGGTTCTATTCGATGAGCGTGTCGCCAATTATGCTGCATTGACTTTGATGGCTTCCGTTTGGTTTTCCATTTCCAGAAAAATCATGCCCGATACTTTTGCCGTTTCACTCGTTATCATTGGTTTGAGTTATTGGGTACAATATTGCATCCAAATCAGATTCAAGGATTGGATATTGAGTGTCGTCTTTGTTACTTTAGGGGTGCTGAGCAAGATTCCGTCGGCTTGTTTGTTGGCGGCGTTGCTTCCGATGGTTTGGATGAATCAAATGCAACGAAAAACAAAAATCTTGATTTTTACCGGAGCATTTTTGTCGATCCTGCCCGCCATTGTATGGTATTTCTATTGGGTTCCCTACTTAAATACGTTTGGATACCCCTGGTTTATTTCCAAAGGATTAGTAGAGGGTATTCGGGAAATTCTTCCGCTTTGGCCATTGTTATTGGAGAAGTTTTACTTCACCAGTTTTTATAGTTTTCTTGCCCTGGCCGCGATGATTTACGGCGTTGTTGTCTGTGCTGTTAAACGCGACAAAGCCTTTTGGACTTGTGTGGCTTCGGTTACTTTGGTTTTTGTTTTTTACATGGTAAAAACGGGGTCAGTTTTCCCCCAGCACACCTATTATGTGATTCCATTTGTGCCTATTATGTGTTTATTCGTGGGCTTCGGGTTGAGCTCATTAACGAGATTCCGCTTTGGAAACAAGCTACCAAATGTGCTGATTTTTTTCATCGTATTAGAAGGGGTATCAAACCAAATGCATGACCATTTTATCAAAAAAAGTGAAATGTACAAACTCACATTAGCATCAGAGGTGAGTAGCCACATACCCAAATCAGATCTTGTAATCATCAATTCAGGCGTGAATCCACAAGAATTGTATTTCCTAAATAGAAAGGGTTGGGTTGCGTTGAATGAACAAGTTTTGGATAACAACCAAATGAGCACATGGATCAAGAAGGGTGCGAAATATTTGGTGTTAAATAAATCCAGTTATAAGAATTGGGTCACATTGCACATCACCCAATCGAGTGCCACGCCAGACGTTGAATTGGTATTTGAGAATGAACATTATGCGCTTTATAAATTGACATCAGATAGTACCGAATAATCGAACGAGTGTTTGATTTTCTATACGATGCGGGGAACATGCTTTTTTGCGTCGTCAAAAAATGGTAATCTTGAATCAAATAAAAACGATATGAATTCTGCACTTAGTATTTCAAAGGGGCTCACTTTCGCCTTGGTATCAGCGACATTAATTTTTGGTATGGGTGCATGTGAAAAGGATCCCGTAAAGTCGATGCCAGGTCCTGGAGAATATTTGAATTCTAAAGTTGGTTCCAATTGGAGTTATTCTACCACGGGGACATCGAGCAGCGACTGGACAGTGAAAGTGGAAGATTCAACTGCGCTTTATTTATGGAACACTTTTCAAATGTATAAGACCAATACTGCGGGTGTTATCAGCCGAAACTACTATCGTTACAGCAAGGGAAATTATAGCGTTTTGGTTTTGGATGCCGATGGCGCCACCCAGGAAATTGTTTATTTAAAGGATTCAATGCAGACCGGTAAAAAATGGTCGAAGTCGATTAAGGGATTGGGCGGAATTTTGAAGCAGTATAACTACGAAGTCATCGAAACGGTCTCTAAAACGGTTGGAAGTAAATCGTTCGAGAATGTTGTTCATATTCGATTAAACATCCCATCTTTGGGCTATACATCCGATGCGTATTACGCGCCAAAAGTAGGTTTGGTGATGGTAGATGATGATTATGCCTCGAGTGGAAACACGTACCATACGGAAATTAAATCGTTTGATTTGAAATAATTCAATTTGGTAGCCCCGACGAGAATCGAACTCATATCAAATGTTTAGGAAACATCTATTCTATCCATTGAACTACGGGGCCAAGGGGGAGGCAAAATTACTTTAAAAGGATTGTATTTTGTTAGATCGCTTTGACTTTTATCTAATGATGATCGTCTTTGTAAATTACTGCAAAGATTCCGCATTGCAATGGCTAAATTTGCATCGCTAGTTGTGACAGAAATCGAAAAATCATATCAAAAAGGGATTAGAATTCTCACTTGGATTTTTGTCGGCTTAATTGCTTGGCCTTTCTTAAGGAGTATCAGCACAAACAACGATCTGAATATTTTCTATGGCGCCGCGCAACGATTGGTTTCATTGGAGAATCTTTATAGCAAACCTTATTCTGCCGAAGGTTGGCAGCTCTATTATTATTACAGTCCTTTGTTTGCTACCCTTCTAGCGCCATTTACATTCTTACCTCAGTTTGTTGTCACCCATGAAGTGCCCTTTGGTCTGTTTATTCTAAAAATACTCTGGAATTGCTTAAATCTCTATTTTGTTTATCAGTTGTTTCAGTTTGTTAGGGATTTGGTTAATCCTCCCAAAAACAAAGCTGGATTAACATTTTGGATTGTGCTTGCTTTGGTCTCTTATCGATGGATATTTTTGAATTTATTGTATGGACAAATGACAATTTTGATTGTGTGGGGTGTTGTTCGGGCATTTCAATTTTTACAATCAAAAAAATCTAAGTATTTCACCGGGTTGGCCTTTGGGGTAAATCTGAAAATTTTACCCATTTTTATGGTGGGTCAGTTGTTCTTAATGAAACAATGGAGGGCGTTTTTTATCACCGTTTCTTTGGTCATTGGGATGATATTGTTGCCTTTCGCATATTTGCCGTTTCAGTATCATGTTGAATTGCTTCAAAGCTGGATGATGAATATTAATCCATTTTCAAAAAACCACATTGTGGAGCTAGGTGAAGGCGGTTTTATTGATTTTGGTGCATTGGTAACAAAATATCTCACCGGATTAAACATTGAAGGCGAAGACCGGGTGGCTTGGTTTTCGATGGGCGCATCGGGCGTATTTATCACAACGCAACTGTTTAGGTTGTTAGTGCTGTCGTCTTGTTGTTACTGGATATGGAGATTTCGGAATATTTCAGAACAGAAAAAGTCGATTTTGCTGATGTCGATCTTCATGGCATCAATTCCATTGGCTTTTCCGCACCAGAGAGATTATTCATTGTTTATGATGTGGCCATTGGCCTTGTTTGTTGTGAAAGATTGGTTAATGTCATTAAAGCATGATGATGTGACCCTGGTGAAACATTCGGATATCATACCAACCTGGATCAAATTAGGATTGTTTCTTGGTGCGTTACTTATGGGATTGATCTTGTTTTTTGAAGCCCTTCCCTTTGATGTCCGTGCATGGATTAGCGGATATAGAATTCAAGGCATCGGCGGTTTAATTTTCTTACTTTTTGGTCATTGTTATTTGGATTGGAAAGTCGAACAATTGCAGCATGAAAAAACCATTTAGTTATACTTTATCTTTGAAATCAAATGAAAACAATTAAACATATCGTTTTTCTAGCCTTGGTTTCCTTGGCTTTAAAAGCTCAGGCACAGAATTGTACGCCAGACACAACCATAAAAGTAGCGGGATTTTATCCAAGCAAGTTAGCCGATGGAAATGTAGGTACCGCGTATAACCAAACCGTGATGGTACTTTCATTTAAGGATACATCTGTAGTTGTAGCAGGTACCAAACAGAAGGTGACAATCGACTCATTGAAGCTCACAAAGGTGATGGGCTTGCCAACGGGTATGGGTTATGTATGTTTTGAGCCTCGTTGTATTTATTTGCCTTCAAATGTTCGTTGTATCAAACTGAACGGCACGCCAACAGCATCTGGTGTTTATCCCTTGAAATTTGCTATCACAGCGTATGCCAAGGTGAATGGTTTTTTACCGGTTGCACAGCCCGATACCATCAAGAATTTTAGTATCACCATTACAGGTGGAACGGCACAAATCACAGAAAACAGTACAACAGCAATCCGTGTTTATCCAAACCCAGTAACGAATCAGATTTTTGTTTCCGGTTGTAAAGTAAAACCACAGATTTACAATGCTTTGGGCGCTGAAATCAAGTTGAAAATGACCGAGGAAAACGGATTGTGGAGCGCTGATGTTTCTGAATTGACTTCTGGTATTTATTTCATGACATCTAGCGGAATTCATACCCAATGGATCAAGGAGTAATGTCGCCGTTGCATATTGTAATTCCGACCAAGAAAGCGGAAATGCCGGCGTTAATCGTATTGTGCGTTTTGATATTCGTTGGTTGGGGATTTCACTATGGCATGCTAGGCTGGAAAGGCGGTTTGGTTTGGTTGCTATTATCCATTCCCTCTTTGATGTTTTTGATCAAAAAACGTCGCGGCGAATATTTTGTAAAGGTTGACGAAGAAGGCATATCATTCCGATTGCACTTTTTTTCTTCTTTTATGATGATTCCTTGGAAGTATTTGCAACGCATTGATTACCTGGAATATGAAATCAACTTTATGTTAAAAGAAACCGCCCAGGTGGTTTCCTTAGCAACGAGTGGTTTGGACGATCAAGATGTAGACTCCTTGAAAGCCTATATTTCAGAAGCCATTGCAAAGCGCGAGGCACATTAAATTGTTCCCAAAGGATTATTTGTAACTTTGCATTTCTATGTCTTTTCAACCCAATTTTGATTTTGTAGAAGAGCTTCGTTGGAGAGGTTTACTTCATGATGCGATGCCCGGAACCCAAGAATTGCTCAATACCGAGCAGGTTACGGGCTATGTTGGTTTTGATCCAACGGCAGATTCATTGCACATTGGAAATCTCGTACCAATAACGCAGTTGATGCACTTTCAACGCGCCGGTCATATTCCTGTCGCCTTGGTGGGCGGAGCTACAGGCATGGTAGGCGATCCCAGTGGTAAAACCGATGAACGCAAGTTGTTGGATGTTGAAACGATAAATCACAACATTGCTTGCCAAAAGGCTCAACTAGAGAAGTTTATTGAGTTTGGTGATGGTGGCAATAAAGCCAAGATGGTGAACAACTACGACTGGTTCAAAAATTGGTCGTTTTTGGATTTCATTCGCGATGTGGGTAAGCACATTACCGTGAGTTACATGATGAGTAAGGACAGTGTTCGGAATCGACTTGAATCGGGTGGGATTTCGTTTACTGAGTTTACCTATCAATTGGTTCAGGGATATGATTTTTTGCATTTGTATAAGAACGAAGGATGCAAACTCCAGATGGGAGGCAGCGATCAGTGGGGAAATATCACCACGGGTACAGAGCTGATTCGCAGAATGGCAGGTGGAGAGGGTTTTGCGTTAACAGCACCCTTGATTACCAAGGCAGATGGAACCAAGTTTGGAAAATCAGAAGGCGGTAACGTGTGGTTGGATCCAGCAAGAACATCGCCCTATAAATTTTATCAGTTTTGGTTAAATGTTGCCGATGAAGATGCCATTCGTTTCATCAAGATATATTCTTTGAAGAACCGCGATCAAATTGAAGCGTTAATTGCGGAGCATACAGGTCAAGAGCATATGCGAATTTTGCAGAAAGAATTGGCGGCAGAAATGACGGTTCGAGTGCATTCAGAGGCGGATTTGGAGATGGCTTTGAAAGCAACGCAGATCTTTTTTGGCAATGGTTCGGCCGATGATTTAAAAGCGCTTGACGAAGCTACTTTGGCTGCCGCTGCTGACGGTATGGAGCGTTTTGAAGTGGAAAAAGCATCGTTGGCTCAAGGGATTCATGTATTGGATTTATTGGCCGTAAATACGCAGATTTTCCCTTCTAAGGGAGAAGCGCGCAAAATGTTGCAAGCCAATGGATTTGCTTTTAACAAGGACAAGTACACCGACATCGACGGTACGATTACCGATGCGATTTTGTTGCATGGAAAATACTTGATTGCTCAGAAAGGCAAAAAGCAGTATTTCTTGATTGAGGCGGTTTGAATGAAGCGCGGTTGAACTGTGCTTCCTAACTACCTAAAAACCAAATCCTCAGCGCGAACTGATTACAACTTTTGCGTCACCATTTTCTCTAGGTACACGCCGTAACCACTCTTTTTCAGGGGTTGGGCAATTGCTAGCAATTCATCGGACGTAATAAAACCTTGACGCCAGGCGATTTCTTCGATGCAACCAATTTTTAGGCCTTGACGATCTTCGATGACCTGAACATACTGTCCGGCTTGCATGAGTGATGTGAAAGTCCCTGTATCCAACCAAGCCGTTCCGCGTTCGATGATTCGCACTTGCAAAGCGTTTCGCTCCAAATAAATGCGATTTACATCGGTGATTTCTAGCTCGCCGCGAGGGGATGGTTTAAGGTTACAAGCAATGTCAACCACTTGATTGTCATAGAAATACAAACCAGGTACCGCGTAATTGCTCTTGGGTTCCAAAGGTTTTTCTTCGATGCTGATGGCATTGAGGTGCTCATCGAACTCTACCACACCATATCGCTCTGGATCGCTCACGTGGTAGGCAAAAACAATCCCACCATTGGGGTCGATACTGCTTTTCAAGGTGTCTTGGAATTTGGAACCAAAGAAAATGTTATCGCCCAAAATCAAAGCAACGGAATCGTCGCCGATGAAATCTTTTCCTAAGATGAAAGCTTGTGCCAATCCGTCTGGAGAGGGTTGAACGCAATATTCGAATCTGCATCCCAAGTTGGCGCCATCGCCCAATAACTTTTGGAAATGGGGTAAATCGTGGGGTGTGCTGATGATTAATATTTCATTGATTCCCGCCATCATCAAAACTGATAACGGATAATAAATCATGGGTTTGTCGTACACAGGCATCAACTGTTTGCTCATGGCCAACGTCAATGGATGCAATCGGGTGCCAGAACCGCCGGCGAGAATTATCCCTTTCATAATTGCAAAGGTATGCGATGCAATTGATTCGATGTAAGTCCTGTGTTAAAAGTTGATGAAACCACTGTCTTGCTTAGGGAAAGTGATTGAAATTTTAAGAGGGAAATTCGGCTATCGCCGAATTTGATACACTTGTACCCAATCCACTTGAAAATCCGAGGTTTTGTTGCCATTTTCAATCAACTGAGGGATGTAGGTATTTTCGATAGCGTTATTCAGAACCAAATACATGGGTTCTTTTAAAAATTGGGCCATCCAGCGATTAAATCGTATCGATTTGACCTTGATGCCGTCTGTATAGAAGTCGATTTTTTTCGGGGTCCATAAGCAAGCATAAATGTGAAATGCAGTGTCGGTGTCTTCCGAAACGCGAATTTTTTTCATCATCATTTGTTTGGTATGGGTTTCTACTTTC
>CAJBVU010000053.1 GCA_903959115.1 uncultured Bacteroidota bacterium | reverse complement strand
CGGAGAAAACGATAGTATTGCGAGTGAACGAGCATCCTTCTGTAATTGTTTCTGGAACCAATGCTTGCGCGATGGCACCCATTCAGTTTAATGCTGCGGCGAAAGTAAATAGAGGTTCAATTTCTTCATATAGTTGGAATTTTGCCGATGGTGGAACGGCGAATATTTCGAATCCTAAACACACCTATGCAACCGATGGTAGTTACGGTGTTACGGTTACAGTGACATCGGATAAGGGTTGTGTAACGACCACGGCGGCATATCCAATTACTGTGTTGCCAAAACCGGTCGCTAATTTTGATTCTGAGTACCTCTTGTCGCGCGGACTTGAAACGGATTGGAAGTTTACCTTCACTGGTAAAAATACTGATTCCTATAATTGGATGTTCCAAGATGGACAGACTTCCTCTGCTTCCATTCCATTCTTTATGTCGTTTAAAGGGACTGGAGATTTTAAGGTAATGCTGATTGCTAGCAATAGTTCAGGATGTGCGGATACAGTTAGTAAGAACATCTTCTTGAAACCGGAATTGTTGTTCTATTTGCCAAATGCATTCTCGCCCAATGTTGATGGATTGAACGAAGAATTTAAGCCATATCAATCCTTTGGGATGAGTAAATACAGGATGACAATCATGAATCGTTGGGGTGAGATTTTGTTCTATTCCGAGGATCCGAACATTGGATGGAAGGGCTTAGATAGCAAAGGGGAGCCAGTGATGGAGGGCATTTATGCATTTGCTGTGACATTCCGTTATGTTGATGGTGCTATGCATGCCTATAAGGGTACAGTGACGGTGATCAAATAGAGATTGCGATAAATGTAGCGGGTGTGATTAAGGGAACTCGGGTTTTAAGATAAAAAGAGAGGGGGCTGCGTAGCAGCCCCCTCTCTTTTTAGTATTCTAAGAAAATGTTATTCTAGGGTTGTTTAGAATGTTAATCCTTAACGGGTAATAAAATTCAACTATGGTCTAAATTGGAGCCTGAATTAGCCCCGGATGGGGTTGTTATCCCAAGTAGGTTTTTAAGATCTTGCTCTTGCTTGATTTACGCAAACGACGGAGTGCTTTTTCTTTGATCTGACGGACACGCTCGCGGGTAAGACCTACCTTTTCAGAGATGTCTTCCAAAGTGTGTGCGGCATTGCCATCCAATCCGAAATAGTATTTCAACACATCACGCTCTTTGTCGCTCAAAGTAGAAATAACACGGTTGATTTCATTCTGCAACGACTCGTTTAACAACAGCATATCAGGGTTTGGTTCATCGTTTTGATCCAAAACACCCAATAATGTATTGTCTTCACCTTCTGCCAATGGGGCATCGATGCTTAAGTGACGGCCAGAAGAACGAAGTGCATTTTCCACTTCAGAAAGAGAAATCTCCAACGATTCTGCAATTTCTTGAGGTGTTGGTTCGCGCTCCAATTCTTGCTCAAGGCGGGCTGATGCTTGAGTGATTCTACCAAGGCTACCTACTTTGTTCAATGGCAAACGTACGATACGACTTTGGTCGGCCAAAGCCTGTAAAATGCTCTGACGGATCCACCATACGGCGTAAGAGATGAATTTGAAACCACGGGTTTCATCAAAACGTTTAGCGGCTTTAATCAAGCCCATATTTCCTTCGTTGATCAAATCACCGAGGGTAAGCCCTTGGTTTTGGTATTGCTTAGAAACAGAGACAACGAAACGCAAGTTGGCATTTACCAATTTCTCCAACGCAGCTTGGTCGCCTTCCCTGATTCTCCGGGCCAATTCAACTTCCTCCTGGGCGTCGATCATGGAAACCTTTGAAATCTCATTCAGATACTTGTCGAGCGATTTGTTTTCGCGGTTGGTAAATTGTTTTGATATTTTTAACTGCCTCATGTGTTCTTATTGATCTAATTGGGGTAATTACATCGGTGATGTATAATTAGCCTTGCAAAAATACAAAATAATCGTCAAATTGTTCAGAGAAACTTACGCAAATCGCGACTTAATTGGCAGTTTTTAGTTAGCGATATGGTATACCATATAAGCGCCGATGTAAGCAATGATTCCATAGATCAGGAACAACGCAATGGGCCATGTCCACGAGCCAGTCTCCCTTTTCATCACCGCCATCGTGCTCATGCATTGTAATGCGAAGGCATAAAACACAATCAAACTGAGTGCGTAGGGCAGGCCATACAGGGGTTTTCCTGTTTTCGGATTTTTAACGGCTTGCATCTTTTCGATGATACCTTGGGTATTGTCTTCGCTGGATTGGAAGAGGGTAGCCATCGTGCCGACAAAAACCTCGCGGGCGGCAAAGCTCGTAATCAGTGCGATTCCCGTTTTCCAGTCGTATCCCAAGGGTTCGATGGCGGGTTCTATCCACTTGCCCAAATGCCCAGCATAACTAGCCTCTAAGCGCAATGTAGTCTTAATGTCCTCGCTGTGCGATGGGTCGAGCTGCGATAAAATATGCGCCTCCGTTTCGGACGTTTTCATCGCTTCGCTGGGGCCAAAGTTTGAGAGGAACCACAGGATCATCGAAATGATAATAATCACTTTACCGGCTTCGGATAGGAACGACAAACACTTAAGCCATGCTTGGTGCAACACAGTTTGGATGCGTGGCATTTGGTAGGCTGGTAGTTCGAGAATAAATTCTGATGACGATTGCTTGCCTTGGAACAATCGAAAGATGAAGGCTAGGATCACGGCAACAACGATGCCAGCCATGTAAGCGGAAGTGATGACAAAGGTTTGGGCATGGAAGGGACCCCAGAATTGGGCAAAGGGAATGGCGACGGACACCAACAACACGTATACGGGGAGTCGCGCGCTGCAACTCATCAAGGGAACTACGATCATTGTGGCAAGTCGTTCGCGCTTGCTTTTGATGCTTCGGGTAGCCATGATGCTGGGGATGGCGCAGGCAAAACCACCAACGAGGGGGATGATACTTCGGCCGTTGAGTCCCAATTTGCGCATGATTCTATCGGTGATAAAACTCGCACGGACCATATATCCACTGTCTTCGAGCAGGCCGATTAGGAAAAATAGAATGAATATTTGGGGGACGAATACGACTACGCCTTCCATGCCGCCGATGAGGCCTTGCACAATAAAATTGGAGACGAGGCCATCGGGTAATAACGATTTGATG
>CAJBVU010000052.1 GCA_903959115.1 uncultured Bacteroidota bacterium | reverse complement strand
TCCTTGGAATTCTATACCGCCGTAATCAACAATTTTGGAGGCTTCTATCGAACAGAATTCTACGTACATGCGGCAAGAAAAAGTGGGGCCAACATCCAAGCGCCATGCATCAATCACAGCGAAGCCCTCACCCGAATCCAAGAAAAAACCCTTTGGCTAGGACTTGGCCTCATCGACAGCATGGAGCAGAGTTGCATACAACGCATATTGCAAGCCCGCAACGCCGATGGCCCATTTAACAACCTCAGCGAATTCAAACAACGCGTTGAACCCGGCCTAGAACAACTCAAAACCCTCATCCAAATTGGAGCCTGTAGATGCTGGAAAAAAAGCAGAAAAGCCCTCATGTGGGAAGCCCATGCCCTCTACGGAAACAACAAAAAACCCGTCGCCCAAACCCAAAAACTATTCCTAGAAGCACCCAAAGAATATCAACTGCCAAGCCTAGAAGATTCTTGGCTAGAAATTGCGCACGACGAACGAAATCTTCTGGGATTTTCTCTCTGTAACCCATTTCACTTGATGCAAGGCGCACCTTTCCCTCATGATGAAACCCTGCCCCACCTATCCAAAATCCGAGGAAAACACTTCGCTCAGATGATGACAAAACGGATTGTAATGGAAGGCTACCTCGTGACCGTAAAACCCACCAAAACTGCGAACGGCAAAGAGATGAATTTTGGCACCTGGCTAGATGCAGACGGACATTACTTTGACAGCATCCACTTCCCGCCCACAGTGCAAGCATATCCGTTCCACGGAAGAGGCATCTACAGACTCTGGGGTCAAATAACAGAAGACTTTGGCGTTTTTAACATCGACGTCAG
Source organism: uncultured Bacteroidota bacterium (assembly GCA_903959115.1). Lineage (GTDB taxonomy): Bacteria > Bacteroidota > Bacteroidia > NS11-12g > UBA955 > UBA955. Next base: position 4,569 of record CAJBVU010000052.1, on the reverse strand, counting down.
CCGAATGAAAAAAATCCCATACCAAACCGACCCGCGCTACGCAGAAGAAACAAAATAAATGAAAGCCCTAGGGCCAAAGATTAGTGGTGATGACCGCCTTCGCCATGAACATGGCCATGCTCCAACTCTTCTTCAGTGGCTTCGCGCACCGAAAGAACTTCACCCTTAAAATGCAAATCCTCACCCGCCAAAGGATGATTCAAATCCACCGTAACAGTTTCCTCACCGATTTCAACAACACGACCGTCCAAAGGATTGCCTTCTGAATCTTGCAATGGCAACACAGCATCGATCTCCAAAATATCCGCAGGAATATCCTCGCCTTCGAAAATAGATTTTGGCAACTCAACCACCAATTTAGGATCGATCTCACCGTATCCATTGGCAGCGTCCAATCCAAAATCAAAAGTATCGCCCACTTTCAAGCCATTCAATTTATCATCAAATGCTTCAATCGTCTGGCCAATGCCATGAATAAACAACAAAGGTGTAGCTACATCAGCAAAGTCAACGACTTCGCCATCGGCAACAGTAAGAGTGTAAGCAATGCCTACAACGTGATTGGGGGAAATGGCCAAAGTCGACATAATTTTTAATTGATGCCGCAAGTAACCACAAATCCGTGGGAGCAAAAAATTTCACCCAAAATATTCATTAAATTGTGAATAACTCTTGCCCAATTCATTGGGCTGCACGCGTCAACCCATCGTAATTTGGTCGTTGCGTTTCAATTCATGCAAATCCAAGAAATCCAAGCCAAAATCCAAGCGCTCACCGCCGAACTAAAAGACCACAATTACCGGTACTATGTATTGGCAGAGCCGGTGATTTCAGACCAGCAATTTGATTTAAAACTCAAAGAACTCGAAGCGCTCGAAAAAGAATATCCAAGCCTTGCCCTAGCCGACAGCCCTACTCGCATGGTAGGTGGCGGACTCATCGAAGATTTCAAAACCGTCCCTCACAAACGCCGCATGATGTCGCTCGGAAACACCTATTCCGAAGAAGAACTCAGAGAATTTGATGATCGCGTAAAGAAATCACTCGGACTAGACAGCGTTGAATACGTCTGCGAACTCAAAATTGATGGGCTGGCGATTTCCCTGTTCTATGAAAACGGACAATTGGTGCAAGCCGTTACCCGAGGCGATGGATTTCAGGGCGATGACGTCACCGAAAACGTAAAAACCATCCGCAGCGTAAAACAGCAACTGCACGGAAATTTCCCTCAATCATTCGAAATCCGTGGCGAAATCTTTATGCATCGAAAAGGATTCGAAAAACTCAATGCCCTTCGCAGAAGTCAAGGCGAAGCCGAATACGCCAACCCCAGAAACGTAGCCTCTGGATCTCTCAAAATCAAAGATCCGAACGAAGTGGCCAAGCGTCCGCTCGACATTACCCTATACCATTTCCTGTCCGATACCAATCCTTTCCAAACCCACAGCGATTCGCTTCAAAATGCGCATCAATGGGGAATAAAAACGGCAGAAAACAGCAAAAACTGCCGAAATATAGAAGAGGTTTTTAGCTATTTGAAGCATTGGGATGAGGCACGACATAATTTGGGTTACGATACCGACGGCGTAGTTATCAAAGTGAATTCTTTTCGATACCAAGAAGAATTGGGCTTCACCGCCAAAGTGCCTCGCTGGGCCATCGCCTATAAATTTCAAACCGAAACCGCAAGCTCAACCCTTTTGGGAATTACGTATCAGGTAGGCCGCACCGGAGCCATCACCCCCGTTGCCGAACTTCAACCCGTTCAACTGCTTGGAACCACCGTAAAAAGAGCTAGTTTACACAATGCCAATGAAATCGAACGACTTGATGTACGTGTGGGCGATGCGATTTTTGTAGAAAAAGGGGGCGAAATCATTCCCAAAATTGTAGGGGTAGATTTTTCGCGCCGATCAGAACAATCCCAACCTCATATCTATATCACCCATTGCCCTGAATGCAATACCGAGCTGATTCGAAAAGAAGGAGAAGCACACCATTACTGTCCAAACGTAGACGAGTGTCCGCCCCAAGCCATCGGAAAAATCGAACATTTCGTTGGCCGAAAAGCAATGGATATTCAGAGCATTGGCAGTGAGATGGCTGAGACCTTGTATAACGCGGGTTTGGTGAGAGATCTATCCGACTTATACGATTTAACCTTTGAACAGGTATTGGCCTTGGATCGTGTGGGTGAAAAAACCGCTAACAACCTAATTGAAGGCATTGAGCAAAGCAAAGCACAACCCTTCGAACGCGTCTTGTTTGGCTTGGGCATTCGCTATGTGGGCGAAACGGTGGCAAAAAAATTGGCATCGGCGATGGGTAACATAGATAATCTTATGTCGGCCCCGGAGGAAACCCTTATTACCATTGACGAAATTGGGGAAAGGATTGCAGAATCCGTACTTCAATATTTTGCCGAACCAAAACACCGAGAAGGAATCGAACGCATGAAAGCCGCGGGATTGCAGTTCACGGCCGCCGAAAAAGTGAGCCTAGGCAGCAACCTTACCGGCAAAACAATGGTGATTTCGGGAGTATTTGCCAAACACAGTCGTGATGAAATCAAAGTAATGATTGAAGCGCATGGAGGAAAAGTGGGCAGTGGCGTGACAGGAAAAACGGATTATTTGGTGGCCGGAGATGGCATCGGACCTTCAAAATTGGAAAAGGCAACGCAACTCGGGGTTCAAATCATCGACGAAGACACTTTCCTAGATTTATTATCAAACCAATAGAAAAAAAGACATGAGCAACAACGACGGATTGGTTTCAAAGGTTATCGCAAAATTGCACCAGCACAAGGCCAAGGAATTTGGCAAATTAAAATATGCGCCCAATTTCAACAAAGCCAGCCGTTTTATTTTGGTTTGGGACAGCAGCTGTTCTCCCGCGGAGACGAAAGCAATCAAAGAATACATCGAATATTTAAAAAATGCAGGGAAACAGGTCATTCGCATTGTTTATTTCAATGTAAAAACCAAAGAAGAAACCCCTTTGGTACCGGAAGTCAATACGTATCACGTAGGCAAATGGGACTTTGATCGCACCGGATTTCCCAAAGCAGAAGACCTCAAAAACGTTTTATTGCAGGACACCGATTTTTTCATCTCGCTCGACCTACCCGGAAATTGGCAATTTTTGGGAATGGCATCAGTTTGTAAAGCAGCCTGCAAAGTAGGGCCTTACAATGCGAAACACCTTGGAAACTACGACGTATTAATCAAACCTACCGAGAAGAACAGCATGAATCAGTACCTTTGTGATTTAAAGGAACACTTGAATAAATTGGCATGAAAGAACTCATTGGAACAGGCACGGCATTGATCACGCCATTTAACAACGACCATAGCATTGATTTTGATGCTTTAAGCAGAATCATCGAGCAACAAATCACAGGCGGAACCAACTATTTTGTTATGTTGGGAACGACCGGTGAAAGTGCTACGCTATCGAACGAAGAAAAGAGTGCCGTAGTATCGCACATCAAAAAAGTAAATGCCGGCCGATTGCCTTTGGTTTTGGGCGTGGGGGGCAACAACACTTCTGATGTGGTAGAGCAACTTAAGTCGTTGGACAGCGATGGCTTAACCGCCATTTTAAGCGTATCACCCTATTATAACAAACCCAATCAACAAGGGATTATTTATCACTACAACGAGGTAGCAAACGCATCGCCCTTGCCTATAATCCTATATAATGTTCCGGGAAGAACTGGCAGCAACATGACCGCCTCAACCCAATTGGAGTTGGCGAAACATCCTAACATCGTAGCAACCAAAGAGGCCAGCGGAAACATGGAGCAGGTTATGTCGATCTTGAAGGACAAACCAGCTGATTTCCTTGTCATCAGCGGAGACGATGCGCTTACTTTCCCTATCCTAGCCTGCGGTGGCAGCGGCGTGATTTCTGTAATCAACCACATTTTCCCACGGACTTTCTCAGGCATGGTAAAATCCGCATTACAAGGTGATTTTATCGCGGCAAAAGCAGCACACGAAAGGGTATTAGAATCATCCATTGCTATTTTCGCCGATGGCAGTCCAGGCGGGATCAAAACCATGTTACACGAGAAACAACTTTGCGGAACGGCCGTAAGACCCCCTTTGTGGCAAGTCAATGCGCAAGTAGATGATAATTTAAGAAAATTGGCACATATTGCCGATTGAAAGTAACATATATTTTAGCACACCCAATACCACGAAAATGAATCCCAATTTAGATGCAAACGCAAACAACATGAGCAATTCCGATAAGGACATTGAAAAGGTTTTGCGTCCGGCCGACTTTGGCGATTTCACCGGTCAGCCTAAAATCATTGAGAACCTCAAGATTTTTGTTGAAGCGGCCAAAATGCGTGGGGAAGCTTTGGACCACATCCTACTTCATGGCCCTCCAGGTTTGGGAAAAACCACCCTGAGTCACATCGTTGCAAACGAAATGGGGAGCAGCATGAAAATCACTTCCGGACCTGTTTTAGAAAAACCAGGTGATTTGGCTGGATTGCTTACCAACTTGAATGAAGGGGATGTATTGTTTATTGATGAAATCCACCGCTTAAGTCCT
>CAJBVU010000051.1 GCA_903959115.1 uncultured Bacteroidota bacterium | reverse complement strand
CTTATCAAACAAGTCACAAAACCTGTGAATATTATCCTTTGCGGTGTGACCGATAAAATTCACCCCCATTATGTTGAACTCGCAGCAAAATCGGGCGGAAACATTTATACCATCGATGCGGAAATTAGTGGTCTCAGCAAACTCAAATTAGGAAGCCGAATTGATGTCGGTCGATCCGTATTTGAATACCGAAAAGAAGGCCTCATTCGCGTTTTTGATTATTAAAGATTGACAGAAATGACAGAGAAAAAAACCATTGAAACCGATATCATCATTATAGGCGCTGGTCCAGTTGGACTTTTCGCCATTTTTGAAGCAGGGCTACTCAAATTGCGATGCCATTTGATTGATGTATTGGCGGAACCGGGAGGGCAGTTGACGGAAATTTATCCCAAAAAACCCATCTACGATATACCTGGTTTTCCGAGTGTACTTGCAGGGGACTTGATCACCAACTTAATGGAACAAGCCGCACCATTTAAACCGGGATTCACACTAGGCGAGCGGGCCGAAAGCATCGAACAAACCCCCGAAGGCCATTTTATCGTAACCACAAATTTGGGAACAGTACATAAAGCACCAAACATCGCCATTGCGGGTGGATTGGGCTGCTTTGAACCAAGAAAACCTCCCATCGAAAATCTCTCCGCATTCGAAAATCAAGGCGTGGAATACATCGTCAAAGACCCTGAAAAATTTCGCAATAAACGCATCGTAATTGCCGGTGGAGGAGATTCTGCTCTGGACTGGACGATATTCTTAAAAGACGTGGCAAGTGAAATCACTATGATACATCGAAGGACGCAATTCCGCGGTCATTTGGACTCTGTTCAAAAAGTGATGGACATGGCTTCCAATGGAGAAATTAATTTGATGGTTAACAGCGAAGTGACTCATTTGGCTGGTGCTGACAGCAGCGAAGGACTGACTCGTGTGGGTATTACAACCGACGAAAAAGACGATATCACTTGGGTCGATTGCGATTATTTCTTGCCATTATTTGGCCTATCACCCAAACTAGGACCGATTGCCGAATGGGGACTGAATATCAGCAAATCTGCCATCGAAGTAAATACACTGGATTATAGCACGAACATCCCTGGCATATACGCCATTGGAGATGTCAATACGTATCCAGGCAAACTAAAATTGATACTTTGCGGTTTTCACGAAGCCACATTAATGGTACAAAGTGCTTTTAAACGCATTTATCCGGATAAAAACAACGTACTGAAATACACAACCGTTAACGGAGTTCAAGGATTCTGATGCTAACACTACTTTTATTTCGAACAGTTTTTAAATGGATATTTCGCATCATCCTAGCCTTTGTTTCGATTTCTCTATTATGGGTGGTAGCCTATAGATTTATCAATCCCCCCACCACCGTACTGATTGAGTCTAGAGAAAGTGAATACTCCACCGCCGGACTGCAAGAATGGGTGGACATTGATCAAATCGGAGACAATATGAAAATGGCTGTGATCTGCGGTGAGGACCAACGTTTCAAAGACCATATGGGTTTTGATTTCAAAGCCATCGAAAAAGCCATCGAACACAATATCAAAGGCGGCAAAACGCGCGGTGCAAGCACCATCAGCCAACAAACAGCCAAAAATGTATTCCTCTGGGAAGGTCGTTCCTGGGTCCGAAAAGGACTCGAAGTATGGTTTACACTTCTGATAGAAGTTCTTTGGAGCAAAGAGCGAATTCTGGAAGTCTATTTAAACATCATCGAACTGGGTCCAACCGAAGACAGTTTTTACAGATACAACCAAACTGACAGGACATCTGTCAACGAAAATACGGAGGAATCAAACAAAATACGACCCATTTTTGGCGTAGAAGCCGCTTCTCAATACTATTTTAACAAATCTGCGAGCGCGCTCACCAAAACACAATCTGCAAAATTGGCCAGTATCCTTCCCTGCCCAAGAAGTTGCGGAATGAATAGCGCCTTTGCCCTGCATCACCGAGCTTTTATCCTGCGTTGCATGCGCCGATGGGGCAAAAAAATCATGCTGTAAGGCCCGATTTATCCATTCAGAAAAATTGTCGTATTTTTGCATAAATTAAATTATGGCAACCACACAAGACGTATCTGTAGGCAATTTCATTCGCTACAACGGCGAACTCGTTCAAGTGATCGAATGGCAACACCGTACCCCAGGCAATTTGCGCGCTTTCTATCAAGGAAAAATGCGTCGCGTGAAGGACGGGAAATCTGCTGAAAATCGTTTTCGCAGTGGAGAATCTGTAGAAATCGTCCGCGTGGAAGTGAAAGAATTGGCCTATCTCTATGCGGATGGCGATGCTTTTGTTTGTATGGACAACGAAACCTACGATCAAATCACCGTAGCCAAATTTATGTTCGGGGAAGGTGCTAAATTCATGAAAGAAGGCGATACCGTGATGATTTCCTTTGAAGGCGACACCCCCATTTCGGCGGATGCACCCTCTCATGCCATCGTTGAAATTACTTATACTGAACCCGGTGTAAAAGGCGATACCGCTACCAACACGCTCAAATCCGCCACCACCGAAACCGGTGCCGTAGTAATGGTGCCACTATTTGTGAATATCGGAGAAAAAATCAAAGTGGATACCAAAACGGGATCCTATGTTGAACGTGTAAAATAATCTCACGGATGCAACCGTTGATGTCAGCCGAGGAAGGTTTCTTAGCCTTCCCAGAAAAAGAATTAGCCACCCTTGAAAACGCAAAGGTGGTGATTCAACAAATCCCCTACGAATACTCAAGTTCCTACCTCATGGGGTCCGATAAAGGTCCAGCCGCAATGGTGGAAGCAAGTCATTTCGTGGAATTCTACGACGAAGAAATCGATCGTGAAGCTTATAAGAATTTTGGAATTGCTACCCTGCAACCCATTGATTTTACTGGCAAAATCGACGCCGATGCCGTAGAACTTATCGCAAACCAAACCCGCGAACTCCTCAATCTAAACAAATTCGTAGTTTCACTCGGCTCAGAACACACCGTAACCTACGGTTTCATGCAAGCCTATGCCGAAAAATACCCATCAATCAGCGTTTTGCAAATTGACGCACACAGCGACCTTAGGGCGGCTTATAATGGGAATCCATACTCTCATGCCAGTGTGATGCATCGAATCCACGACATGGGTCTAAATTTGGTTCAAGTGGGTATTCGCGCCCAATGCATCGAAGAAAGTAACCTGATCAAATCGTCAGACAATATTAATACTTGGTATGCCCATGATTTGTGGGACAACGATGTTTGGATTGATGACTGCATCGACAAGCTGGGCGATGTGGTTTATGTAACGATTGATGCCGATGGTTTCGACCCTTCTGTAGCACCCGCAGTGGGCACCGCAGAACCTGGAGGACTTACTTGGATTCAAGGATGCAAGTTGCTCAGAAGAGTAACGGAACGCAAAAAAGTAGTGGGTTTCGATATTGTAGAAATCGCACCGCGCGAAAACGATATTCTTACCGAGTTTACCATGGCTAAATTGTGCTATAAATTCTTGGGTTACCTAAATTTAAACGACCGGATATGACAACTGCCCAAAGAATTTATCTGGATAACGCCGCCACAACACCCATCGCGGAAGAAGTTGTAGAAGCGATGATCCCTGTGATGCGTGAGCATTTTGGAAACCCTAGCTCAACCCATGCCCATGGAAGAAAAGTAAAAGGGATTATCGAAGAAGCACGCGGCAGCATCGCAAAAATGTTGGGCTGCTCACCCGGTGAGATATTCTTTACCAGCGGTGGTACCGAAGCCGACAACCTAGCAATTAGAGGTAGTGTAGCCAATTTGGGTATTGAAAATATCATCTCCTCACCCATCGAACACCACGCAGTTCTGCATACCGTAGAAGAATTGCATCATAAAAATGGCATCGGATTGCACATGGTAAATCTGCTTCCCAATGGTCATATTGATTTGGCGCATTTGCAAACGCTATTGAATTCAACGACAAAACCCCTCGTTAGTTTGATGCACGCAAACAACGAAATCGGAAACATCATCGATATCGAAACCGTTGGTCAAATGGTGCACCAAGCAGGTGGAATTTTTCATTGCGATACAGTTCAAACCATGGGTCAGTATCGTTTTGATTTAAGTCAAGGTCATATCGACTTCCTTGCTGGCGCTGCACACAAATTCAATGGCCCAAAAGGCGTTGGATTCATTTACATCAACAAAAAAAATCGAATCCACCCACAAATTACTGGTGGTGCCCAAGAACGCGAAATGCGCGGTGGCACAGAAAACGTAATTGGAATTGTAGGCTTGGTAAAAGCACTGGAAATTGCCTACCGCGAAATGGACGCCAAAAAAGCCCATCTCGAAAATATCAAAGGCCTTATGATTCAATTGCTAAAAGAGTCTATTCCAGAGGTTTCTTTCAACGGTGATGCGGAAGGGAGCTCTCTCTACACTGTTTTAAGCGTTTCCCTTCCTCCCAATGAAGCAGGCAGCATGATACTTTTCAATCTGGATTTGGCAGGAATATCGGCCAGTGGCGGAAGTGCTTGTTCTAGCGGTGCCACAGGCGGAAGTCACGTCATCAATTCCCTCTACCCCGGCACAAATAGAACTACTGTACGATTCAGTTTTGGAAAACAAAATACCGAAGACGATATTCGATTTACAGTAAATCAACTCGCCAATTGGTACGGACAAAAATCATAATACCCGTTTTGATTGCAGCCGCGCTAGGAATATATAGCTGCGCTACAATCATCACCGGAAAGCAACAATCGCTCTATATTGTTTCCAACCCACCCGGGGCTAGCATTTATGTGGTCCGAATCAATGCAAACAAAGCGACCTTGGAATCGCAAGTTGATTCTTTAACATCAACCGCCGAAACCCAAAGCATCAAAAAAATCATTGCCGACACCACGATTTCGGGTATCACACCTTGTTTTATCGATGTGCGACGTCCCCAAAAAGACAGCCTACAAATCACCCTAATTCACCCCAATTACCAGCCAACTTCGCAGACACTCAAACCCAAATTCAATGAATCTGCCGGGCTCAATTTCATTATTCCCTGGAACTGGATGATTGACGCAATGACAGGCAGTTTGATGCGATATTCATTACCAGATACTTTTGTGCTGAGAGAAATCAAAAAAACGCAGTAATTTTGCACCCGCAAAGCAATGCCAACCCTTTATCTAACCCGCAAAGAACATTTCAACGCCGCACATCGGTTGTGGAACCCTACATGGAGTGAAGAAAAAAATTCTGAAGTCTTTGGCAAGTGTGCGAACCCCCATTTTCACGGTCATAATTTCGATTTATACGTTTGTGTGAAAGGTCAACCCAATCCGGAAACAGGCTGTGTAATCGACCTCAAAGTGCTCAAGGTGATAATTCGCGAAGAAGTCATCGATCACCTAGATCATCAAAATTTAAACCTCGATGTGCCCTGGTTAAAGGATACCATGCCTAGCATAGAAACCGTTGCTGTTGCCATTTGGCAGCGTCTTTCCCCCAAACTACCTGTGGGTGTGGCCTTGCACAAAATCACCCTTTGGGAAACACAAAATAACTTTGTGGAGTACTTCGGGGAATAAACCTTGCCATGAAAGCGCTTAAGCGTTGGTTCCAAAACAGCACATTGGCCCGCGAATGGCCCATTAATTTATCTTTCCTAGGTATATTGCCTTTCTTTTTTGCTACCGGTGGCTGCCTCCTTTATACATCAGACAGCGGAGCATACCTAATGACCGCCCGTAGTCTATCCATCCCCTTGGATCGATCCGTATTCTATAGTCTTTATCTACGCGGATTGAACGATTTGATGTCGCTCTTTACACAACCCATCCTCGGCGAAATCGTTGTACTTCCCCCATTAATTTTACTCTTTGTGGGCATCTTCCAACTCGTGAAAAAGATATTTCCCACATTGCAGTCATCAAACCCCGAAAAACTTAAATATCCAATATCGTTAAAACAACGATGGATTTTCTTGTCGATGTGGCTATGCGCCTGCTTTCTCACCTCCATGCCCTGGTTTTTACTCCAGGCGATGCCCGATATTTTCACCGCAATACTCTGCATTTTCGTCCTACTCTTTCTTCAAACAACAACATTACGTAGTTCTATAGCATGTGCATTGGTAATCATAATCTCCGCCGTCATGCACAACGCCAACCTAATTACCCTAACCGTTGTAGGTATTGCCATTTGGCTCGCTTGGAAAGGATATCTTGGAAAATGGACCCACACATTCAGACAATATGTTACGCTATCTAAAACCCGTTCCTTAATCGGAATTTCAATCATCCCATGGGCACTGTTGATCGGTAGCAATGTTTGGGGTGGTAACGGAGTTACAGTAGGCAAAGGATCCCACGTTTTCTTCATGGGTAAACTCTGCGAAAATGGCATTCTCAAAACCTATTTGGAGGATGAATGCGCATCAAAACCCAATCCATTTTGCGCTTTTAAAGACAGCCTGCCTGAACATACTTGGGACTTCGTCTGGAACAGCCATGGCATCCTCGAAAAAACGGGCGGTTGGCATCATAGTAAAGAACTATACAACCAAATCATCCTAGGCACACTGAGTAAACCGAAATACATCGCATTACACATTCAAGCAGCGATATCCGCAACGGCCCAACAAGTGGTTTTAACACATGGCGGCGACGGGCTAGCACCTCTGGATACCTCCGCTACCCTGGCTCAGGAATTAAAACTGCACTACCCCGACGAATACCAAGGGTTTATCAATGAATCCAAACAACAAAAGTCCCAAATCAATTTCGAATTTTACAACAAGATATACGATTTGTCGGCCATTGCCCTCATTATAGGCGCCTTGATTTGTCTTTATCGCAAGCCCGATCCATTCCTCGCCACATTCTTTGGAATAGCAGTATTGTTTATTTTGTGCAATGCGTTTTCAACCGCCTGTTTCGCCAATATCTTGGCCCGACTAAATGCGAGAGATTTTTGGATCCTGCCGATGCTATCAATCGGTATTATCGTTCAGTATTTCTACCCTAATAACTCAAATCGGGAACTCGCAAGCCAATAAAGCACAATCAATCCAACCGGTAAACCGGATACAAATTGTGTGTTTTTTCGTAGTGTGCTGATTGTTTGTAAACCCAATTCAACTGTCCCCAAGAATCCTTCGCAAATTCGCTATCGTTTGCTTTTTTGCGCAAAAACTCCGCCCGTTTTTCTGGGTGATCTTTCAGCCAATCCGCAGCTAAGTCCTCAAAAACGTAATCGCTGTAACCTTCTTTCTGCATCAATACGCCATCAAAAGCATTCCACGCAAAATAGGAATCCGCAGCCCTTGGTTCCAAAACTGAAACAACAAACTTGGCATTCACTGATGTAATTGGGACAACAACGTCTCCCGCTCGCAATTGAACCGCCAAAACCGTATCCCTAGTCTTTACGCCATGATGCATGTAGTGCTTTTCATATGGATGATTCACTGTCTTAAATTCACTGATATAACTTACTCGCAACATCGTAACCGTGTCGAAAGGAATCGGTTTACAAACCACTTTATTCAGTTTCAATTTCTGAATTACATCGCCATAAGCAAATGGGACGATGTAAGCCGAAGGCACTAGAATACTATCGGTACTGCGGTATTGGTCGTAATATTTCACTTTTTTCGACCATGGCCTGGATCTATCATACACCAATCGATCTGCACCAGAAATTTCACTCGGACGATATCCGGATTCAAAACCCAAGAAATCAATTTCCGTAAATTTAGTCTGGTCCAACTGAAACTGAATTGGCATCCACTTTCCGATGGGTTTAGGGGCAAAATCAACGTTTCTTCTCCTAACTGTCGAGAACTCGTTTCGCAGTGAAGGGGAAGTAGCGGCGATTAAAAACTGCTCCATGAAAGCCAATGTCCCCAGCATCCGCTGTGAGAAAGGCTTAAGCATATGCGTTTCAACCGTATAGCCCAAAGTATGATGCAATGCGGCAAAACCGGTGGCGTATCTACCGCCTTCCCAAAATGCAAACAATCCACTATCAGGCACCGTTTTGATGGTTTCAACATACGGAGCCGTGGGCCATTGATTGGCGGTCAAACGCTCCTTTAACGATTTCTCAAAGGGCAATAAAACATCGGTTAAACCGGGTTGCAATTTTTCGGGACGGGTATGAAAATAGGTTAAGACATATTGATAATCTGCCCCATTAGAGGTGTGGTTATCGATAAATAAATCGTACTGTTCCATTGCCATCAAGCCCACCAACGACTTAGCATTTCTTGAATCCAATTTGATAAAATCGCGATTCAAATCTAGGTTTTGCGCGTTGCCTCTAAATCCATATTCCACCGGACCGTTTTGATTGGCTCTAGATGTTCCGCTGCGAGTGAGGGTTCCATCTACGTTGTACTGACAAATGACGTGGAGTTGTAAATAAGGTAAAACTTGCTGCCAATACTGACCAAAGAACAGCATATCGCGCAATAATATCATACAAGCATCTGTCCCTTCTGGTTCACCGGGATGGATATTGTTATTAATGAGAACTTTTACGATGGGCTTCGCCTCTACTTTTGATCCGGCTTCAATACCCACATCGCCGTTACCAAATCGATCCATGGTCTCCATGGCAGGCCCGTTGAGTTTAAGCACATAAATATCCTTGCCTACATCGCCTAGACCGATAGATTGCAGAGAACAGTATGCCGGAAATGTGGCTGCAAGCTGCTTATACCAAGCCACACATTCAAAATAATTGGCCGTACCCAACCCTTTTGATTTCTCAAAGGGGGTTAAGAGGGAATCATAAGATTTTTGCATTTGGGGGCTCAGGGCAAAGCCCTGAGCCTTACGCGCGCCTTCGGCGCGCATCATCGCCCCACTCAAACCCAATGTGCCAAACTCATCCTTGGCAATAAATTCATATTCGCCAGTAACAAGCACCTTGCCCGGCTCCTGCGGTTGCTTCAACTTTTTCCCCTGTCCAAGCAAATCACCCCCCAAACACAAAAAAACCAGACTCAACCAAACCCTGTTTCCCATACCTTTTAAATTACCTAATACGATCCATACTCCGAACCAAACGCTCGTCTTTTCTGATGTAATAAACAGACAATGCAGCATACAAAATCAAAAAATGAGGCCAAATTAAATGGATACCAAATTGACCTGTGTAATTTTCATGCGCCCACGACATTAGAAAATATCTCAAGTACAACACTCCAACAAGTAATATCGAAAATACAAGTGTCAACCACGCCGCTTTCAATTGCAGTCTCCTATTCCTAAATAAAAACACCGTTGCCAATCCTGATATCATCATCACAACTGTAAAAAATGCCGTAAGCAAATCTGGTGTATACATCGTGTTCGCATCCGTCACCACGCCCGAATAGCTGTGCCAAAACATCAAAACATTTGAATTGCTATGGTCGTTTGCTGTAAACCAAGCATAGACCGGATCCTGCCACAAGTTGACATATCCAATTACGATAACCAAAATTAAAAAGATTGTTTGAATGCGCTGAATCATGAATTCAAACCTACCAAATATTTGGCAATCTTCAATCCTAAAATACACCTAATATTTTACAACTTTCCCGCCCCTAAACAGCAGCAATTACGATACGCATCGTTGTGTGCTCAAACGGAACACTTGATTTTACATAAATATTGCCGCGATGATAATCTGTAATAATTCGCTTAGCCAACGACAATCCCAAACCCCAACCACGCTTTTTGGTTGTAAATCCAGGTTTAAAAATCGACTTCATCTGATCCCTTGAAACACCCTTGCCATTGTCGGTAATATCTACCACCGCATTGTTTTTTATCAACTTCACACTGCATCTCAAAACCCCCTCACCTTCCATCGCATCAATGCTATTTTTTATCAAATTTTCTATCACCCAGTGAAATAGATTTCGATTAATCCTACACAATACATCCGACTTCCAAAACTCAGATTCAAAAACTACACCCTTCCCTGATCGATTTTTCATGTATTCGATAGCCTCAAACATCACCTCATTCAAATTCAATGTTTCCAAAACCGGATCTGATCCAATTTTAGAAAAACGCTCTGTAATAATGTTCAATCGATCAATATCCTTCCGCATCTCCATTGGCGCACCCTCCGGCAAATCCCCCAACTCCATCACCTGTACCCAACCCATCAAACTAGAAATTGGCGTTCCCAATTGATGCGCCGTTTCCTTGGCCAATCCAACCCAAACCTTGTCCTGCTCAGACCGCGTGGAATAGGAAAACGCAACATATGAAACAAACATAAATAACGCTACAATTCCCAAAACAACGTAGGGATAATATTGGAGCTGCGTTAAAACCGTGCTGCTACCATAATAAACTCGATAATCAATATTCTTGTCAACAGGCACAAAAATGGGTTCATTCTCCATTTTAAATGATTCCAATTTTTCCTGCAAATATTTATCCGCCCTATTCCGTCCACTCGTATCGATATTTACAAATTCTAAAATCTCCCCTTTATCGTCGACCAGAATAGCCGGAATCGTAGTATTCGATTGTACAACGCGCAACTGAAACCCCAAGTCACCATCGCTATTGGGATCGGTAAGAATACTTTCAGCCTCGGCCCACATTTCCATTTTCTTCTTCTCCTCCCCGGCAATTTTCACAACCAATCGCTGACTCAAATACAAGGTAATAATGCTGATTATCAAAGCCAATAACATCAAAATAACCTTGATAAATCGCCTTGATTCGTAAATATTAACCATGCCCCGCTTTTTCATGTCACGACCCCGTCTTTTGAAAAACACATGAAATCAAAATTCGCAAATCATCCGTCACCGAATAATCACGTGCATAATTCATCACAGCATCCAATTCGAATTCTGTTCCCTGAAACTGTTGCGCCACCTCAAAAACCGGCGATGCCAATTTGGGCAAACTAGCCGTGGCCCCAGTGCGTTTATATCCCACCCAAGTATTTCGACCAATCAACACAGAAATTAAAGAACGCAAACACTTTCTACCGCCCATAAAAAAAAGTAAAAATGGGAGCAATGGGAGCAACAGCAAAGAAATCATGACATCAAACACCCTCTTGTTTCTCAAATGATGAACCTGAGCCAAATGATAATTCACTTCCAAAGTAAACAACTCCCCAGGTAAATTTTTTGAGTCTGAACCAATGATTGTCTCTCCCTTTTCCGGAGCAATTTTCACTTGAACGGGCTTGGATTGAAAATCGTTCATGTGCGACATAATCCGCGACGAAGAAACGTCTTTCCCACTAAAAATGACCAAATCAGGTCGATATATCTCTAGCACCTCAGACATCTGATCCAAATGACCAATAAACCCGGGCTGTCTCACTTCGCTCGCCGAAATCCATCCCAATACTTCGTGGTTCACTCGTCCGCGCTTCAGCAAATTTTCGATGCGATGATTCTCGGATTCTCCGCCAACCAAAATCACTTTCCTACGACCTCCGTGATCAAACCGAACATCACCAATACGCAAAGATTGAGCAATGCCACGCGTTAGAAAAACTGCACCCACAGCCCAAGCAGAGCCAAGAGCCAATATCGCCCTAGAGAATTGCAATTCCTTTGGCAGAAAAGCATACATCGCAAAAAGAGCAAAAGAACCAACGAGCGTCCCACGGAATAGCCTACGTCCAACGAATGGCTTATCGTACCCACCCCAAAGGTATACGGAACCCATCACCAGCCCAATGTAAATAGGTATGTGAAAAGTAAAAAAATCAGAAGGATAATACCCGCGGACAAACTTGTGATACAACTCCCAATATTTTGCTATACCTAAGTATCCAATAAAAATGAGCAAGAAATCAAATAACGGCAACCATATTTTTTCAGACAAACGAGCACAAAAAGCAGCCGAAGCCCTCAAATAAATTGCCATCTGAATGAAGAAAGCAAATCTCCCAGCAACAGAGCTGCTGTAGTGTTTTTTAGCAAACAAAACCATTGCATTGTAAAACACCTTCACATAATTCGCAGTCTTTCGCTTGGTACTTTCCCCTTTATAGTGGATGATGGTTGTCCCAGCAAAATATACATTTTTATATCCACCGAGTGTGATTCGATAACTCAAATCAACATCTTCGCCATACATAAAATAATCCTCATCAAGCAAACCAACCTTCTCCAACGTCGATGATCTCATCATCATAAAAGCACCACTTAAGACTTCCACATCGTTTGTTTCGTGCTCGCTTAAATACCTCAAATGATAACGACCAAATAATCGAGATTTGGGAAATAATCCGCTGAGACCCGTCATCTTAAAAAATGCGACCTGCGGCGTAGGTAACCCACGCTTACTTTCCGGCAAGAATTTCCCCTTACCATCGATCATCCTCACGCCCAAACCCCCAATTTCTAGGTTCGATTCCATATGGGACACGCACAACTTTAAACTGTCTTCCTGCACCACCGTATCGGGATTCAACAGCAAAACATATTTACTAGTGCTTAAACGCATCCCCTGATTGTTGGCTTGAGAAAAGCCCAAATTCTCCGTATTTGCAATCACATGGACCCATGGAAATTTGTCGTGAACCATGCTCACACTGCCATCAACACTATTATTATCCACCACCCAAACCTCCGCGTCCATTCCAACAATTGCCTTTTCTACAGATCGCAAAGCCTGCTCAAGGAAATACTTGACGTTATAATTTACGATGACAACAGAAAGGGTATGCTGCATGTTTTGGGCGTAGCAAATTACAATAAATATTCGGTTCTCTGTGCGATGGACCTACCTAAAGTGACCTCATCGGCATATTCAATTTCGCCACCCACTGCAATTCCCCGTGCAATACATGTCACCGTGACACCAAACGGCTTCAATTTTTTGGCCAAATAGAACATCGTTGTATCCCCTTCAACCGTTGCACTTAAAGCCATCATCACTTCCTCTACCAAACCATTCTCCACCCGAGAAATAAGCATCGAAATATTCAAATCATCTGGACCAATGCCATCCATCGGTGATATCAAACCACCCAAAACGTGATACTTACCTTTGAACTGAGCCGTAGATTCAATAGCCATCAAATCGCTAAAATCCTCAACCACACAAATCACACCCTCGGAACGGCGCGAATTATTGCAGACATCGCATCGCTTGTGATCGCTTACATTTCCGCAAACCTCACACAAATGCAATTCCGTCTTCAGTTTCAACAAAGCATCCGCCAAATTTGCAACCTCCATCTCAGGTCGCTTGAGCAAATACATCACCAATCGCAATGCTGTGCGCTTTCCAATCCCCGGAAACGACGATAATGCTTCCACAGCTTGCTCCACAATACCCGATGTAAATTGCATACTTCGCGAAATTACATCATAGTTTTTAGGTATTTACGAACTTGCATTTGGTATAAAAAATCATCCTACCTTTGCATCGCATGTTTATCGAAGTACTGCAAGCCAAAATCCATAACGTCCGCCTTACTCAGACGGAATTGAACTACACTGGGAGCATCACCATTGATGAGAATTTAATCGATGCCGCCGGCATGTTGGCCAATCAAAAAGTGATGATTGTAAACAACAACAACGGAGAGCGTTTCGAAACCTATATCATTACAGGTGAACGAAATACGGGAATCATTGGATTGAATGGCGCGGCCGCAAGAAAAGGGCAAGTGGGGGATGAGCTCATTATTATGTCGTTCACTTACCTTACACCTGAAGAAGCCAAAACGCACCAACCAAACAACCTGTTTCCCGACAGAAACAATCGCTTAGTTTGAAATTCAACAAAAAAATAATCTCACAAACCCTACTAATCCTTCTGGCAGTTGGAGTGTTTATCCTTATTGGTTTGAAAATCGACTGGGTAGCGACGTGGAAATCGGTAAAAAATGCCCATTTGGGTTGGTTTACTGCCGGTATCGTTGTGATGTTAACCTCTCACTTTCTAAGGGGTTGGCGTTGGAATTTGTTGCTAAAACCAGCCGGTTACCCTCTGAATCCCTTGCGTGCTTTCTACGCGGTAATGATTGGCTATCTAATTAATGTTGCCACCAGCAGAGGCGGTGAATTTGTGCGATGCGCCATGGCTGCCAAAAGCGAAAAAGCCCCCGTCCCAACACTCGTTGGAAGCGTTGTCACCGAACGTATCATCGACCTTTTAGTGATGGGTTTGTTAGCGATGCTGTGCCTTTTGCTGCAATTTGAACAATTTTGGGGATTCTTTGACCAATATCTACTTCAACCTGCAATAAACTATATGATTCCCATCCTCATTGGAATGGCATGCAGTGTTATCGCTCTTTTATGGTTGAAGAAAAGAAAAAAGTCAACCGATAATACCAACAACATTAATCAAAATTCCTCATTGGAAGGAGGTCAACAAAACGACCCATCGAAGATTTACTGGGAAGCCCCTAAAGAAACCATTTTTTCCAAATTTTCCGGAGGTCTACAATCAGTTTTCCAATTGGAAAGACCCGTGGCCTTTATCCTTGCATCGTTGGGGATTTGGATAGGCTATTGGCTCAACACCTATTTCATGCTCAAAAGTCTAGATGTTACTGTAGATTTCACCCTAGCCAATGCCCTCGGAGTTTTAATATTTTCAACGTTGGGCGTAATTGTTCCACTTCCCGGCGGCGCTGGAGTTTGGGGGACCTTAGCCTATGGACTGACTCTGATTTATGGCTTACCACAAGACCAAGCCAATACATTTGGGATTTATTCAGTGGCTGTCAGCAACCTTCTCATGATCGTTTTTGGCAGCATCTCCTATCTGCTGCTATATTTGGAAATTCAAAAAGCCAACAAAAATGTCGCTCAAGGATAAAATCGTAACTCTAGAAGTCGCCCAATCCACCATAAAACAATGGCAAGAACATGGCGATAAAGTCGTTTTTACCAATGGCTGCTTTGATATACTACACGCGGGCCATGTCCATTACTTGGAAGAAGCCCGAATGCTTGGAAATCACTTGGTGATTGGATTAAACACGGACGAAAGCGTACAGAGATTAGATAAATCCCCAGCACGTCCCATACAATCGCAAGAATCAAGAGCGATGGTTTTGGCTTCTTTGGAATCTGTCTCATTAGTGATTTTGTTTGATGAAGACACGCCCGAAGAACTCATCGAAGCCATCAATCCTAACATTCTCGTAAAAGGAGCCGATTACCAAATTGATCAAATTGCGGGTGGACGTCATGTAATTGCTAACGGAGGCGAAGTAAAAACATTGGAATTCTTGCCTGGCTTCTCGACCAGTAAAATCGAACAGAAAATCCTGAATAGCCACGGTAAATGAGTTAATTTTCCTCATGTTTATCTCGTCGTAGGTGAAATTATTCGATGCTTAACCATCACACCGCAAAGCATCGGCGACTAGAGATTTGAAAAGCAATTTTATAGTTTTCAAAAATCAAAGATTTCGCTGGATGAAGATTAATTTTTTGCAAAAAACACAAAAAACAGCCCTAAAACAGATTTTCAAAAGCCTTTTTCTCTTAGACTTTTGGGTGATAGGGAAACAAGCTGTGTTATCTGGCCACAATGAATCAATGGTTATCTTTTGCTAGATTTTACAAATTTTCTGGTTACCCTCCCTCGGCTTACTCGCCGCAAATAATCAATTCAGCCGGAAGGTTAGATCCCACAGCGCCAGAGTCCCAAAGATCACTTTATCGCATTTTATTCTGTCTATTTTTTGGATTGATACTTAGCAATATCGCCCATTCACAGTGCACGCTAAATAGCAATTCTTATCCCAAAGAATTCTTCGGTAATACCAGTCAGTTTTCACTAACCAACGGGGTTTTGGTCTCCAACATACCAAATGCAACCTCAAAGCAGTTCGCCGTTGCCATGCAAAAATGCACTATGGATAGCAATACCTGGCTGGAAGTCACTTTTTCAATAGAAATCAATCCCTCCAGTGCCAACTATTTGGAAGCCTATTTTCATTGCGATTCAATGAGACAAAATGGGTGGATTATTCGGATGGGTGATACCGACGATGATATCCAATTGATTCTTAGAAAAAACGGAATTTCACAAACCATATTAAAAGGGGCAAAAGGATATTTCAATCGCAGTAAATCAAATGTCATACTGAGAATCGTTAAACAGCCCGAACAAATCATCGTACTGTATAAGGACAGCGCTTGGGAAAATTTTCAATGCCTCGGCGCAGGAATCGATACAATGCCGAACCTGCAATCTTACCACGGCTGGAGTATCACACAATCCGGTAGCAGCGCGGCGGGAAAGCACAAAGTGGAACAATGGTATATCGGGCCGCCGCGACCTGACCGAAAACCACCCCAACTAATTAACACCCTGTGGACGCAACCCAACACTGCTAGATTGCAATTCTCTGAACCTATCCAAATCCCGCAACGACAACAATTTATTTCCAATTACCGGGCAGCCGATTCAATTTCAATTATCAATTCGCGGATAATTATTGTGAAATTTCCTAAGGTCCATTGCAATCAATACAATACCATTCATTGTCAAAATCTTCTAGATACCGCCAACAATGTGGCACCACACCTCCTCGATTCAAGCATCGCCGAGTGTGCAACGCCTATTTTCCCCAATCAAATCATCTTCACCGAAATCATGGTGGACCCTACACCCCAAGTGGGCTATCTTCCCGATGCCCAATACCTCGAAATTTACAATACCACTGATACGGCCAAGTGGATTCATACTCTGACATTATTAGACCCCCAATCGGCATGTACATTGCCCAAATACCTCTTGCCCCCCAAAGCTTTTCTCGTTTTACACAATAACCCAGATAGCGCCTTCAATTATCTAAAAAACAACGCAATTCGCATCACCAATTTACCCCACTTTAACATCGATGGAGATGAGCTTGCATTGATGTATAACCGCGACACAATTCATAAACTGAGATACAGTGATAAGTGGTATCATCCGCTATACAAAGGCGGTGGCTATGCGTTAGAAAAAACCGATCTCACCTGCGGATGCATCAACAATTTCAATTGGCATTGCAATCATGAGAACGGAGGCACGCCAGGCGAAAGGAATTCGAAACCCTTACCTTGGCCCTCTCCACGACCTGTAGACGTGAAATCAGAACCGCCCACAATAAGGATTATTGAACATCGATGGCAATCCAATGATATACTAGAAGTCATTTGTAACCACCAACCTGAAATTCCAAATTTCACAGCGGATTCAACCCTCAATAGTCGATTACCCCAACTGATTTTGATATCAAACCAGGGTGATACCATCCAAACAACATACCATCGAACAACATCTAAGGGCTGGCTATTTAAAATAAAAACCACAAAACCGTTGGATGGAAAAGCGGTCATGAGAAATGCGAAAGATTGCGCGCATAGGAAACTGAACGACACACAATTTCAAGTGTATGCATTGGTTAAGCAGCCACAACCTGGGGAATTACAATTCAACGAAATCATGTTTAATGCCAGCGATGAATCCGTTGATTACATTGAACTCGTGAACACCTCCAATAATGCAATCCAACTGCAAGGACTCGAATTACTGAACCATAATGATCAACAATTAACCCAGAGAACATTACTTTGTCCCGAACCGAAAACCCTGTACCCAAATCAAATGATTTGCTTTAGTGGCGACCCCTATTCATTAGCCAAAATGTATAACCCCGAAAAATATACTTTTCATCAATTATGCTCCACCTTCCCCAATTTTTCGGCAAGCGGAGCTGAACTTCAATTGACATTTAATTATTCACCCAATATCATCGACATAATGCAATATGACGAATCAATGCACCACAGTCTATTAATAGAAACAAAGGGTGTTAGCCTCGAAAAAAACCACCCAAAAGCACCAAGTTCTTCGCCCCAATTCTGGTTAAGCGCCACCTCATCCGTGGGATATGGCACACCCGCCGAATCCAACAGTCAACAAGTCAATCTGAAAACTTCCAACCGCAAAACTCAAAAGCGTTTCTCACTGCTTAACACGGTCATCGGCGATGATCCAATTGACAACAAACAAAATACCTTGATGCTGACGTTTCAAATGCCACAACCCGGATATATTCTCACCGCAAGTATTTATAATCTACATGGCGGACTCATGGGCGTGCCAATATATCAGGCAATCATAAGCAAGGAAGGCGTATTGCCTATCCCTATTACAATGTCGAATGTGACGCTTTCCAATGGAAATTATATCTTACATATAGATGCATTCCACAGAGAAGCTGACATTTGCACTCAGAATCTGCGGTGGATTTACATGAAACCATAAAATGAACGACCAAACAATACGAGCGCAACTCAGCGCGGAATTGATTACCTATTATACCCGCGATGAAATTCGGGCTTTCTTGTTTTGGATCCTTCCTTATATTCATTCCACACAAAGCGACAAACAAACTGAATTACACAGAATTATCGCAGAACTCAAAACAGGCAAACCTATACAATACATTTTTGAAATTGCATTTTTTGGCCATCTCGAACTGAAAGTAAACCACTACACGCTGATTCCTCGCCCCGAAACAGAAGAACTCTCTGATCTCATACACGGGCATTTTAGCAATCTGCCTTCGGGTCTAAATTCATTATCAATCAACGGAATTGACTTGGGAACCGGATCAGGGTGTATTCCCATTTTATTACTTGCCAAAAACTCAAATTGGCATTTTTCCGGGGTCGACATTTCTTCAAAAGCATTGGAAGTTGCCAACTTTAATGCCTATAAACATGGTGTGTCTGAACGTTTTACTACGATTGAACAAGACATTCTAGAGACAATCGAACTACCACCAAACATTCAATTGCTCGTGTCAAACCCTCCCTATATTTCAGAATCAGAACGAGAATTAATGTCGGACCGCGTATTGGAATTCGAACCCCAAAGTGCACTTTTTACCCCGAACAAAGACCCACTGCAGTTTTATAAAAAAATCGCGGAACTGTTATCCAGTTCCGCGATTCAACAATTATCAATTTGGTTAGAAATCAATCAATACTATTCCGAAGAAATCAAATCGCTGTTTTTACCAATGGGCAATACAGAAATTCTTAATGACATTTCGGGAAACCCTAGATTCCTACACTGCGAAATATCAAAATCTATTTAACAATAGAAATCATCCCTGCACCGTCCTTTACCAAACTTCCCGCCTTATACATTTGCGTAAGTGTAGTGTAAATTCCTTGCGAGAAACGCTTTTTATCTCTTTCGCCACTGCGCTCAAACAACGCTGAAATCAAATCACCAGACGATATTGCATGTGACAACTCAGCAATGTAATTCAAAATCACGTCGCGTTTTGTTAACTCACCCGCCTTCCTACGTCCTCCACCTTTACGATAACCTGTTTTTGGTGGACGACCTCTACGACCCGCAACTTTTTCTACTTGGGGTTTTGCAGGACGACCGCGCTTTCCGGTACCTTTAGACAAAGCCTTAATTCGGTTTTTCTTCGCACGCTCCTTCCATAATGTCAAAGATTTAGCCGCAATTGCTTTTACCTTTTCAATGTCTTTCGCTTGCTTCTTTTCTAACTTTTCTATTTCTTTTTCAGCTTGGGCCGTAGCCTTTTTCAAGGCATTAGAAAGTGATTGAATTTCCTGTTCTAGCAATGTAAACGCACTTAAATAAGCAACTTTTTTAGATGCTCTTTTTGATTTAACCTTGTTCTTAGAACCTGGCTTACGCCCTCTTTTCTTAGGGCCTTCAACTGGATTTGTTTCTATTTTTTCCATAAAAATGACGCAATTTTTACAATAACTAAAATCGGATTTTTTAATTACGCCACGAATCTACTAATTATATTTATCATCCACCAAATAATTACAAAAAAATTGACTCAAATTATTGATTTTTATTTTATCAACACACTAAGAACCATAGTATATTTCTTACTATTGTTAAATTTCCAACATTTCATTGGGTAATTAATCCACTAAATCCAATGGTCGTTCACTCAATAAAGTATCCTATTTTTGCACTGAACAGGCCCAGCACATTGACATTACTTTCAAAAATATCGGACAATAAATTTATTAAAAGTTTAAACTCGGAATCGTTGATTGATTTGTCTAATGATTTACGTCAATTTATTACACAGTCTGTACTTACATCAGGAGGACATTTTTCTTCCAACCTCGGAGTAATTGAGTTAACCGTGGCTCTTCATCACACATTGAATTTCCCTAGCGATGGAATTGTTTGGGACGTAGGCCATCAATCCTATCCCCATAAAGTACTAAGTGGCCGTGGCGATTTATTGCACACCATCCGCAGCTTTCAAGGACTCTCTGGCTTTCCCAAGCGCGAAGAAAGTCCATTTGACATCTTTGGCACTGGCCACTCAAGCACAGCCATATCCGCCGCAATGGGCATGGCTGCCGCGGCTAAAATCAAATTGAAAAACCAAAAGTCATCATCAAATAGTTCTCAGCCCACATTTGTAGCAGTAGTTGGTGATGGAGCCTTAACTGCGGGACTTTCCTATGAAGCGCTGAACAACCTATTCGAGTCGGATTTAAATGTAATGATTGTACTAAACGACAATCACATGGGTATCGACCCAAATACAGGTGCCTTGAACACGCGATTGCAAACAGCTCCGGACAAGGTAAAAGCGTGGTTTGAATGGTTCGGCCTCAACTACCAAGGTCCAATTGATGGGCACGACATGACCCAGTTGTTACCCGCGATTCAGAATTGCTATAAACAAACTGGACCCCGCCTCGTTCATATTAAAACTATTAAAGGAAAGGGTTACCCACCCGCCGAAAAAGAGCAAACCAAATGGCATAGCGCCAGCAAATACGTCAAAATTGAACAACCCATCCACCCCAATATCAAATGGCAGGATGTTTATGGCGACATGGTAATGTCATTGGCAGAATCCAATCCCAAAATCGTAGGCATCACTCCAGCCATGCCCTCCTCTTGCGGAATGATTAAAGCCATGAATGCATTTCCCGATCGATTCTTTGATGTGGGAATCGCCGAACAACATGCACTCACTTTCGCGGCGGGAATGGCCACCCAAGACACAATTCCAATCGTGAACATTTATTCCTCCTTCTTACAGCGAGGGTACGACCAATGGATTCATGATGTGGCATTGCAAAACCTACCGGTAATTCTATGCATAGACCGATCTGGCCTTGTGGGAGAAGATGGACCCACGCACCACGGCGCATTTGACATAGCTTTTCTAAGATGCATTCCGCAGTCAATTCTTTGTGCCCCAAGAAACGCCAGAGAGTTATACGCATCGCTATGGATTGGAACACAAAAAGTGGGACCCATCGCAATTCGATATCCAAAAGGTACGATAAACGACAACCAATGGAAAGCTGTCATGGACAATGTTTTGGCCATCAAAACCCTATCGCCACAATGGTTAAAATCCGATGGCGAGGCAAAAGTGCTGTTGATTACCACCGGACACGCCACCAATTTGGCCGTTCAAGCGAATGCGATCGTCGAAAAACAAAATGATTCTGAAACCTCCGATTTTGGCGACAAGAATAAAGACCGGACAAACAATCCAGCATCGATTCAATACCACCACCTCCACATGCCAATTTTGCAATGGGCGGATAACAACCCGGATTTTCAAGCACTTTCATCCGCAGTTTCACCAATTACGATTAAAGGATACAAACACATTATCACCGTGGAAGATGGCTGCATCAAAAGTGGTTGGGGCGAAGGAATGCGTGGAATGATTTATGATTTACTACAGGAAAAACAAGATTCTCAAGCCAATCAAACTGCACTACCGCTATTCCAGCACCTGGGTATTCCCCATGATTTCATCGAACATGGAAACAATGAAGAGGAACTTTATCGTAGATGTGGATACGCTCCGGAAGACATTGCCTCGGCCATTATAGCAGCTTCAGCCAAGCATTAATCAACAGCTGTCCCTGAGGGGTAAGAATGCTCTCCGGGTGAAATTGTACAGCCCAAATTTGGCTCATCGAATCACTTACCGCCATCACCGCACCATCACATGTGGCCTCGATTCTTAGCGTTCCCCGTTCCATTGCTCCATCCAAAGGTGGCTTAACGACCAACGAATGATAGCGACCCACCTGCATTGGATTGGTTAATCCAAGAAAAATCCCTTCATTGTTATGTTTGATGAAAGATGGCTTTCCGTGGACGGGCACATCGCCATGCGTTAATTCCCAACCATACGCTTGTCCGATGGCCTGCAAACCCAAGCAAACGCCTAAAATTGGAAGTTTTCCTATCGACCATCCAAGGGTCTGCATGAGCATCGGGTGGCTATGTGGTT
>CAJBVU010000050.1 GCA_903959115.1 uncultured Bacteroidota bacterium | reverse complement strand
TTGTCTGGTTTTGAAGCCTTTAAACGTCAAAAGGAGCTGCAAGCAAAAAACGATTCTGAAGTAACTGAAGATGATGCCGCTAACGTATCTGCAGTTTCTCCTCCAAATGGGCTGAACGGAGAATCTGACGGCAATCAGCCTGTCGATGCCTCCTTGGCAAGTGATACAAATGATGCAAAAACAGACAGTGTTAAACCTACAAAAGTGTTTTATCAGACTTTGGATGAGGCTTATGTTGGATTTTATCAAACCCAGGGTCCGAGGATATCAACTTGCTTGAAATCATTGAATTATCGTTTAAATGAAGATCAATTGTTAATTGAATTGTCTACATCAGGGCAAGAATCAATTATCGAAGAAATTAAGCCCCAATTGATGCAATTCTTGAAATCACAATTAAAACCAAATCCGGTAAAAAACATCGGATGGGAAATGGGTGAAATTCAAGTGGTTGAAAGGCGACCATATACGGATAAAGAAAAGTTGGATTTTTTGGTAAAAAAGCATCCTGCATTGGGTGAAGCCTTGGAATCACTACATTTAAGATTGCCATAATTAATTCCGTTTTCCCGCCAAACACCCAAATTTCTTTGTTATTTTTGTAAACAACATTCATGGCTGAGCTTTCATTTCAAAATACGTCGGTAGCCTTTGCTCATAAGAGCGATGCAGAGTTGTCTAAGGCAAGGATGTTGTTTAAATCATTCAATTATCCAGCCCTGTTAACTTATGGTCCAGCGATGGCAAAAGTTGCTGTGGGCTTGGGGCTAAAGTTTACTATAAAAAAGACCATTTTTGAGCAGTTTTGTGGTGGAGAGACCATTCACGAGTGCGACCGTGCCATTGATTCATTGGCAAAAAGTGGAATCGGTACCATCCTGGATTATTCGGTGGAAGGCGAGGAGAGTGAATCTACGTTCAAATTAACGGCCGCTGAAATCCTAAAGACCATTCAAAGAGCGAAGGGGAATAAGGATATCCCGTTCTCGGTATTTAAAACCACAGGTGTTATGTCGTCTGAGGTCTTAGAGGCCGCTTCATTGGCAATTGAGAACAATGACATTAAAGATATTTTATTGGTAGAAAATCATTTAAATGTCAGTTTGAAATCAGATTGGCAGAAAGGGTTTGCTCGATTTATGTCGTTGTGTAACGCCGCCGCCAATAGTGAAGTTCAGATCTTCGTTGATGCGGAAGAGACTTGGCTTCAACCAGCGATTGATTTGATGGCAACTCACGCAATGGAGCAATTGAATATTACGAGGGCTTGGATTTTTAATACTTTACAAATGTATCGACATGACCGATTGGCCTATCTTCAGTATCAAGTGGCTGAGAATAAGTGCAAATATGGTTACAAGTTGGTCAGGGGTGCTTACATGGAAAAGGAGAGAGCCCGCGCTGTGAAGTTGGGTTATCAGGATCCCATTCAGCCCAATAAAGAATCAACAGATCGAGATTATGATGCCGCCGTTGAATTCTGTTTGGAGAATCATAGTTCCGTTTCCGTTTGTATTGCGACGCACAATGAAAATTCTTCTATGTTGGGTGCTAGTTTGTTGGCCAAGCAAGGTTTGGATAATGGCGACATGAAGGTTTCGTTTTCGCAATTGTTGGGGATGAGTGATCATATTAGTTTCAATTTATCGAATAGAGGCTATAGAGTAAGCAAATACGTGCCTTATGGTCCTGTACTTGCTGTGATTCCTTATTTAACAAGACGTGCTCAGGAGAATAGCGGTATGGCTGGACAGATGGGAAGAGAGTTGGCATTGATAGAGTCGGAAATTAAACGCAGAAAACGATGAACCTAAAAAAACACTGGTATAAATGGGTTGCGGCAATCTTCTTGCTGTATGTCGTTTTGGGTGGATTGTTTTTGCCTTTGAAGCCAGGAATTACTGCGGTTACGCCGGTTAAGTTGGAGTCCGGTAATAATATTTCCATCAAACTGAATGTTTATAATGCGCCTTGGTTAAGAGAAAACGCTTCAGCGGATAAGTCGACGCCTAAAGAAGGGGAATTTCAAATCCCAGCAAAGGTTATTCTTGTTTCCAAGGGTGTTGAAGGCAGATGGGAAAGTCAAAAGATTGAGTTTTCGACCAACCACGGACAAGTGATTGGATTGTTTGATTTAAAAATGGGTCAATCCAAGATACCAAACGACTATTATTCGGTATTTATAGAATTGTCGAACGGAAAATACCTAGGCTTGCCTGATGCCATTTTCTTGGGAAGAAGCGCCGGCGATACGATGGGTCTTTCTACGATCACCTCAAGTTCAAATGCGAACATCGCTGTAGAACAGGAGAAATTTGAAATGAAATTCCCCAACCGCGTTGTTTTAAATGAAAGTGTCCGCAATCTGTTTTATCACGTTCCGATGTGGTTTGCGATTCTGGCCTTGTTGGGAATTGCGGCGTGGTATGCCTTGAAATATTTACGATTCTCTAATTTGGAAGACGATATAATGGCCGATGCGTTGATTCGTGTTGGAATTTTGGCTGGAATATTGGGCTGTATCACTGGGGCGACATGGGCTAGGGTAACATGGCAATCTTGGTGGCCAGCTGCAGATCCGAAACTGAATGGGGTCGCTATCGGAATGACAATGTATATGGCTTATTTGCTTTTGCGTTCAACCATGAATGATCCTTACCAAAGAGCCCGAATTACTTCAGTCTATTCGGTGTTTATATTCCCGATTTTCATTGCTCTGATTGTAATAATGCCCAAATTATCACCCAATTCATTGCATCCGGGTTCTGGCGGTACAGTAGGATTTAATAAGTACGATTTGGATTCAACAATGCGACTTTTCTTTTATCCCGCAGTGATTGGATGGATTGCTCTGTTTTATTGGATCGCTAATTTGCGATTGAGAATTGCTCAGTTAAACGAAAAACAACTTAACAAATGAAAACATCTGTCAGTGAACAGTTTGATGCCAATGCCGCCGAATTACTGGCGCATCACAACCTTATGAATGCCGTTTATGGCGTTTTGGTAATAATTTTTGTAGGAATCCTTCTCTATTTGGTTCGATTGGATCGAAAAATTTCACGCTTAGAAAAAAATCAATCATGAAGCCGTTTCATTTGATTTTATTGGTGTTAGCTGGGGTTGGTATCGCTACAGTTATCAGTATGTACGGTAACACTACGCAATACGTTGCCTTTCCCGACGCCAAACGCATCGCCATCGAAAATCCAGGAAAAGCAGTACACGTAGTTTGTAAACTCAACAAGGCCAAGCCTGTGATTTACGATGCGCAAACCAATGCCAATCGTTTAGAATTTTACGGATTTGATTCGCTGAACAACGAAAGCAAGGTAATTTTCACAAAACCAAAGCCATCTCAATTCGAGCAATTGGAAAAAATGGTTTTGATCGGAACCTATCAGGACGACCATTTTCTGGCCACTGAGATTCTAAGTAAATGTCCATCAAAGTATGAAGACGCACCAGGAGCTGTGAAATCGAACAAATGAACGAACCAATAAAGAATATCGTTTTTACGGGTGAATGGCTTTGGTTAGGCAACTTGGGCCATGCCTTTACGATTGTGGCCTTTATCGCAGCGATAGCATCTGCGTACTTCTATTTTCAGCATGAATCAACCAAGGATAATTCCATGTTGCAATGGGCAAAGCGTTGTTTTCAGTTGCATGCGATCTCCATTGTGGGTGTTTTTGTGGTGTTGTTCTCGATCATTTTCTACCATCGATATGAGTTTTACTATGCTTGGCGACATTCGAGCAATGCCTTGCCGGTGTATTATATGATTTCCTGTTTCTGGGAAGGACAAGAAGGGAGTTTCCTTTTATGGCTTTTCTGGAATGCCTTGATTGGTTTAGTGTTACAGCGAAGCGCCAAAGATTGGGAGAGTCCAGTGATGGTGGTGATTGCCTTTGCTCAAATCGCTTTGGGGTCCATGCTTTTAGGTTTTCATTGGGGTGATTTCAAAATCGGAAGTTCTCCGTTTGACCTACTTCGTGAACAACGCCCCGATTTCCTCAACATCCCCATTTTGGGTCAGTTGGGAGTAGAGAACTATCTCCAAGTCTTTAAAGACGGAAATGGATTGAACGCGCTGCTTCAGAATTATTGGATGGTGATTCACCCGCCGACATTGTTTTTGGGTTTTGCGACAGCCATCGTACCTTTTGCTTATAGTTTATCGGCGCTTTGGAGAGGGAACGACCGCGGTTGGATTGCTCCCGCTCATATTTGGAGTTTGGTGTGTGCCGGAATCTTGGGGTTGGGAATCATCATGGGTGGTTTCTGGGCCTATGAGAGTTTGTCGTTTGGTGGTTATTGGGCGTGGGACCCCGTAGAGAATGCCTCGTTGATGCCATGGCTCATTATGGCGAGTGCTGCGCATATGTTGATAATTACGAAAGCCACAGGCCGACATCTATTTACATCCCATTTATTGGTTCAATTGTCCTTTTGGTTGGTCTTATATGCTACGTTCCTTACAAGAAGTGGAATCCTCGGCGAGGCCAGCGTTCACTCCTTCACAGATTTAGGATTATCGGGCCAGTTATTATTATTCCTATTGGCATTTTTGGCGTTAGCCTTGGTTGTTGTCTTACAGGGTAAACAGCGAAAAATTGCCTTGTTTTCTATATTGGCCGTCATGCTGATTCCTATGGTTTTGGCGTATTCGATCGAAGCTCCAGCTTCTGTAGAGACGTTTTATCAGTGGCTTAAGGGCTTAGGAACTTGCCTATTTTTTGGCTGGTTGATATACTACATCTACGTTTTGTATCAGCGGACCAAAATGGAAATGTCGGACGAACGCATGGATTCTCGTGAATTCTGGATGTTCTTGGGTTCAATGTTTTTAATCTTGTCGCTAGTTCAAGTATTTGCAGCGACGAGTATTCCAGTCTTTAATAAATTGTTTGGCTATAAAACTGCAGTACCTACCGCAGCCGATTACAACAAAGTGCAACTGTGGTTGGCTATGCCGATTTTCTTGTTGATGTCGTTGGGTTATTGGTTCAAATTCCGTGAAACCGACATCGCATCAATAAAACGACCATTGCTCGTAAATACCGTTTTGACTTTGGTGGCGGCATTGTTGTTGACGATAGGCTTTGCTATCGAAGGATATCAGTTTATCTTGTTTTTGGTATTAACTACGGGTGTAATTGTGTTCAATATGGTTTACGGCATCCAGAAGAAGAAGACAGAATGGAAACGATGGGGTGGAAATGTATCGCACATTGGATTTGGCATTTTGATGATGGGTGTGCTGGTGAGTTCTGTAAATAAGAACATTTTATCGTCTACCAAGGAGGGGATTGATATGGCCCCTGAGGTAGATCAGAAAGGAAATCAGGATAATAAAGGCATAAAATTCAATCGTGAGAATCAGTTGCTTTACAAGAATAAGCCCCAAGTGTTACAAGGGTATACTGCTAACTATCTTGATGAAAGAAAAGGACTTGGAGTAGATAGTATCGACAAATACTTTAAGGTTGCTTTTGTTGAAAAGGATGAAAAAGGAAAGACGATTGACAGTTTCGTATTGGAGCCCAAGACCCAAAACAATCCGAAAATGGGATTGCTGGCTGAGCCTTCCACTCGACATTTTCTGCACACGGATATTTTTAGCCATGTAAACTATGAAAGTAGCATGGATCGCAAAGAGCCATTCAGTAATTTTAGAATAGATACCATTGGTTTTTTTAAGCCATTTATTACTCAAACGGGTAAGGTAGTTATGACGATCGACAGTATTCGTCGTACCAAAGAGACCGCGGGTTTGAAGTTGGTATTGGCGATCAAGGCGAAGCGTTTGGGCGATTCAGTGTGGTTGCGTCCTGAGTTCATGATTAATGAGCAGACGGGTGATTTTGAGATGAAAGCTGCGGAAAACGATCGCTTTGGCATCATGGCGAATATCATCAATTTGCAGATCATCGACCCAAATCCTGCGCATCAGAACATTCGATTTGTGATTCAGACGGGTGAAAAGACCCCAGTTTGGGATTATATCGTTATACAAGTGATTGCGTTCCCATGGATTAATTTGGTATGGGCTGGAACGATCATCATGGTGATAGGATTTGTTATTTCGGTGT
Organism: uncultured Bacteroidota bacterium; assembly: GCA_903959115.1. Classification (GTDB taxonomy): domain Bacteria; phylum Bacteroidota; class Bacteroidia; order NS11-12g; family UBA955; genus UBA955. The sequence continues at coordinate 3,647 of CAJBVU010000050.1, read as the reverse complement.
TGAATCGTATTGATAAGCAAAAAAAGCTGATGGTATGACCCGCCGTATCATCATATGGGGCTTAGGCAAAGTAGGCAGGGCGCTATATGAGGGTTTGAGGCATACATCAAATGGGGTAGATGTTGTGGTTGGTAGGGAGGAATCCAATCAAAAAACAGCAGATTTTATATCTCATTTTGTTGGAGGTAATTCAGGGAGTCTTACGGATCATGTTGTACAGGATATTGATAATCAATTCAATCCCATTGATCGCAAACAACCCGCTCTATGGTTGGCTGAGGAAGTTTTAGCCTCTTCAGTAGATTTTCTTATTCCCGGGGATATCGTATTTGTGTCGGTTGTGGATCGTGAAATAGCCAATATTTTTCAACGCTGCGATATTGAGGGTGTTACTTTGGTGCATAGTTCCGGGGCAACGGGGATGGTGAAAGTGGAAAAAGCTCAATCAGGCGTCTTTTATCCATTACAGAGCTTTGTTGGGCAGGGTGAAGAAGATTGGCATCGAGTTCCTGTATTTATTGAAGGTTCGAGTGAAGTGGTTGAGTCAATGTTGACAGAAATCGCCCTGGAAATGGGGGTGATGTCAATTGAGAAATTGAATTCGCAGCAAAGGGCGTATTTGCATTTGGCTGGTGTATTTGCCAATAATTATACAATGGCGATGGCCGGGATTGCAAAAGATTTGTTGGATAGACAGGGGTTGAATCCGGATTGGGTTTTACCCATATTAACAAAAACAGCGGAGAATTTTGGTCAGGGCAAGCCCTGGGAGTTGATGACTGGGCCCGCTTCGCGGGCCGACCTAGCCACCATAGAACATCATCGTTCAATGTTGGAAAATCAGCCCGAAATGCTAGCAGCGTATGATGCAATGGCTCAGTACATTATTAACCGACCGAAGGATTCATCAAAAAATACTCCATCTTAATCCGGCGTATATGGTTCTACCATTCGTTGGACCCCAAGCATAACCGGCGTCAAAGTCGTTTCCAGAAGGATTTTGCCAGTTCATAATGGGATGATGCTGTGATACATTCGCTAAATTCTCACCCCCAAAGTAGAACTCGAATTGCTGAGAAATTACCTTTCGGACTTGCAAGTTAACAATCCAATAATTGGGGCTGTATCCTGGGTGCTGAGGATGGTTGATACTAGAGTAGTAGGGCAGTCGTTTGCGGCTGTTGAATTGACCTACCGCATCAATGTACCATTTGTTCCTGGTTTGATATTGTAAGGCGCCAATGGCTCTATGTACCGACTGTAATGGCTGTTGCTGAAATTGATGATTCAACCATTGCTGACTGTTGATCCAGCGATAACTTAACTTAAAGGTCAATCTTCGATGAAAATACCCGTTTAAATCCACCTGGGCGATGCGCGTTTTTCCGGCCTCTTTTCCGTTTACTGAACTGATGTAAACCTCTGTCGCATTCTGATCCCTATCCACCAATACCTGACTCAAAAACTTGGTTTCAAAATAATCCATCACCAAGGTCGCTGGGTAATCAAACATCATGAAATTTTTCATGTAGCTCAAGCCATAATTCCACGCTTTCTCTTGCGGTAACCACTGGTTTTTAATAAGAGAGGCGGAATCCAGGAATATTGTTCTTCCGTTTATCAACAAAGGCAAGTTCTCCGCGATGAAATAACTACTTCTTCGGGCCATCCCCCCTTGAATGTTGATGCGATTGGTTTTGTTGATTTGATATTTCGCATGCAATCGTGGCGTGAGAAAAGCCTTGTAAATGTTGTGATAATCGGCGCGCATGCCAAGCACCGCCGATAGTTTACTGCCTTCAATCGTGTATTCACCAAACACCCCTGCCGAATTCTGCCAACCATTTAATCGAAAGGAATCACCGCGTTCATTCGTTAGATTTTCATCCAAATGATTCGCCGAAAGTGTCATTCCCAAATTCATTCGGTTGTGCGTGAGACTCTCTTTTTGGAATACACCACTGTAATAAAATCGGTCTTCCACGGCTTCATATTTCCGATTCAGCGTCGAATTGAGTAGGGATGCTGTGCGATGCCTCGATACGTCGATAATATTCCCTAGGCTAGTGCTTCCACTCTGATTTAAAAACACCCCGATCTTTGAATATGCCTCCGCATGTTGATCAAGAAAATCAAACTGAAAATCGTTTTTGTCCAAGCTGATCTCGCTTTTGCTACCAGATTTTAGCGTGCCACCCCGTTTGATATCCGAATAGGCTAATGCGCCCCCTTGAATTTCGACATTCTTACCGGGAATCTGAAAATGATCGGCAATGAAATATCGCTGCGACAGCGGCATATCAGCCATTTTATCATTGCCCATATCGGTTGTTGCGTACTGACCCCCTGAATGCAAATACAAATGATTGATTGCCCGGTTGGCGATAACCGACTTGCTAATTACGTTAATCTCGCTACGAGCTTGTTGGTTTGAGTACAAGTTGACAAACAACCTTGGATCTTTCATGCCCGCCTTTAACTGATAATTCAAACCTCCTGTTAATCCATCATAGCCCAACGTTGCGGAACCAGCTCCTTTTGCCAATTGAACCGCTGAAACCATGGGTCCTGGGATGTTCGAAAGGCCGTTTAGCGTTGCCAAGCCATTGATACTTGGTATATTTTCCCGACTCATCAAGACGTACTTTCCGCTGAGTCCAAGCATCTCTACTTGCTTAATTCCAGAAACACCGTCCGCATTGCTAACCTCAACAGTATTGCTGAGTTCAAAGCTCTCCGATAGGGTACAACAAGCGGCTTTTTTGAATTCCGATTCTGTAAGAATTTCTTGCAATCCAACGCCCTTTCCATTGAAATAGGAGCCCCTTTCCGTACGAATCTCAACGGTAGCAATACTATCCCACTTTTTCGGCATCGTATCCAATGCGCTACTCGATGTTGGCGTGTTTTGGGAGAAAAGGTTTATGGCGTTAACAAGGCAAAAAAACAGAATTAATGTTTTCCTGGTCCCCATTCGTCGTCGTCTTTGCGATATTTACAACAATCCGGCAAGCTCTGATAAACCACATTGCTTGCTTTCACTTTATCTGTATCATGTCCAACCATTGCAATCATATTATGCAATTGAATTTCTTGCAATTTAGTTGGGTCGTAAGTGATTGTTACAATGCTGCTCTCTATATTGTAAATAGCCTTATAGATGCCTTTTTTATCCAAAGCGCTTTCGATTCGCTCTTTACATTCTGCACAATTGCCTTGAACCTCAAAAGAAATAATCGTTTTTTTGATGGGTTTGGGAGCAATGTTTTTGTTGCTTGGTGAAATAAACGCTACTGATATAATGCCGATGAGGGCAAAAAGGGTGTTTAAAATTTGTTTTGTTTTCATGTTTGTTTTGGTTGAAATGATAAATTGATAATAGTGTATTCGAAAATATCGAAACGACCTAAATCAACCAAACGCATTTTATATCATACAAATACAAATCAGATAGCCTGGATGGAGGTTTTTCATGAACGATTTGAGAGGTACAACGTAAGTCAGGGGAAAAACAAATTGAAAAGTGATTAGAGGTTGTTGGAATAATTCGAACTTGAGGAATGGCTAAAGTGAATTTTGTAAATACAGATGGGTAGGGCGATAAGGAGAAAAAATAACCATCACTACAGCAGTCTTCTTCGGCAATG
>CAJBVU010000049.1 GCA_903959115.1 uncultured Bacteroidota bacterium | reverse complement strand
CTCCGTAGCAAATTGCGTCAGCTTTTTGAACAAGATGCCCAGCTCTCCTGTAAGAATGCCCGTGGCAAAAAAGACAACGAAGAAGCACAGAAGTTTCGGGACTATTTTGACCACCATGAGCCATTGAAGCGTGCGGCCGGACATCGATTCTTAGCCATGATGCGCGGGGTGGATTTGGGGTTTTTGAAAATGTCTATCGCCCCGGATGAAGACCGGGCGACCTATATTCTGAAACGACATTGTTTGCATGGTTATTCAGATGCCACAGACCAGGTTCGCTTGGCGATGTCGGATTCGTATGATCGATTGTTGCAGCCGAGCTTGGAGAACGAGATGATATCGGCCATGAAGGAGAAGGCCGACGAGGAGGCGATTGGTGTGTTTGCCGTGAATGCCAAGCAGTTGTTGCTGGCGCCGCCTTTGGGGCAAAAGCGCGTATTGGCAATAGATCCAGGATTTAGAACGGGTTGTAAGTCGGTGGTGTTGAATGAATATGGCGATTTGTTGTTGCACGAAGCGATTTTTCCGCATGAGCCGCAGTTTCAGACGCAGAAATCCACAGATTTGCTCCAAAAATGGGTGAAAGAACATCGCATAGAAGCCATCGCCATTGGGAATGGAACGGCGGGTAGAGAAACGGATGCGTTTGTGCGTAAGGCGTTGGCCGATGAGATCGCGCAAGGGTTGCAAGTCTACATGGTGAATGAGTCGGGTGCGAGTATTTACAGTGCTTCGGCGGTGGCCAGGGAAGAGTTTCCCAAGGAGGATGTTACGGTGCGCGGTGCGGTGAGTATTGGAAGGCGATTGAAAGACCCCTTGGCGGAGTTGGTGAAAATCGATCCAAAAAGCATCGGTGTGGGACAGTATCAGCACGATGTGAACCAGACGTTGCTGCAAAAACGCTTGGATACGGTGGTTGAGTCGGCGGTGAATGGTGTGGGTGTGAATTTGAATACGGCGAGCAAGCATTTGCTGAGTTATGTGAGTGGTTTGGGTCCGGTGTTGGCCAAAAATATTGTGGATTATCGCGAGAAGTTGGGCGGATTTGAAAAGCGATCTCAGTTGATGGATGTGCCTCGATTGGGTGGAAAAGCCTTTGAACAGTGCGCGGGATTTTTACGCATTCGGGGCGGTGATATGCCGTTAGACAATACCGGTGTTCACCCGGAGCGATATTCCGTGGTGCAGAAAATGGCCAAGGATTTGGGCGTGAAGGTGCAGGATCTGTTGGGCAACGATGCGCTGTTGCAAGGCATTTCTCTCAAACAGTATGTGGATGAATCGGCCGGACTGGGCTTGCCTACGCTGCAAGACATCGTCAAAGAATTGCAGAAACCCGGTTTGGATCCCCGCGGTGTGGCTGAGGCGGTGACGTTCGACGATACGGTGCGCAGCATCAACGATTTACAAGTGGGGATGGAGCTGTGGGGTGTGGTGACGAACATCACCAATTTTGGGGCATTTGTGGATATCGGGGTGAAGCAAGATGGCTTGGTACATATCTCGCAGTTGGGGCACAAGTTTGTGAAAAACCCGGCGGAGGCAGTGGCTTTGTCGCAGCGCGTAAAGGTGAGGGTTTTGGAGGTGGATCGCACACGCAAACGGATTCAATTGACGATGAAGTTTTGAGGTTTGGCAAACACTTATTGACTAACTTTGTACCTTTCTTAGTATGAGCGAATTTACAGGTAAATCACGGGTATTGAAGTCTCCCACGGGCAGCAAATTGAATTGTAAAGGTTGGGTTCAAGAAGCGGCATATCGCATGTTGCACAACAACTTGGATCCCGAAGTGGCTGAACGTCCGGAAGATTTGATTGTATACGGCGGTTTGGGAAAGGCAGCGCGCAATTGGCCTGCGTTTGACGATATCTGTCGGGCTTTGTTGGACCTGAACGACGATGAAACGTTGATGGTTCAGAGCGGAAAAGCGGTTGCCATTTTGCCTACGCACAAGGACGCGCCGCGGGTGTTGATCAGCAATTCGCAGTTGGTACCCAATTGGGCAAACTGGGATCATTTCCGTGAATTGGAAGAAAAGGGATTGATGATGTACGGTCAGATGACGGCCGGAAGTTGGATTTATATTGGTTCTCAAGGAATCGTACAGGGTACTTATGAGACTTATGCGGAGTGTGCCAATCAGCATTTTGGTGGTACGTTGAAGGGCACCTTGAACGTGACGGCGGGATTGGGTGGTATGGGCGGGGCTCAGCCATTGGCGATTACCATGAACGAGGGGGTTGCTTTGGTGGCGGAAGTGGAAGAATGGCGCATTCGCAAACGGTTGGAAACCCGTTATTTGGATGTGATGGCGCGTGACATCGATCAAGGAATTGATCGGGCATTGGCGGCGAAAGAGCGTGGCGAAGCCCTCAGTATTGGCGTTTTATGTAATGCGGTTGAGCTGTTAGAGCGCTTGATTGAAAGGGGTATTGTGCCTGATACTTTAACGGATCAAACAAGTGCCCATGATCCGTTGATTGGTTACTATCCGATGGATATGGATGTGGAAGCTGCGGATCGTTTGCGCAAGAATAATCCTGAGAAATATACTGAATTGAGTTACAAAACCATCGTGAAGCACGTTGAGTTGATGCTCGAGTTGCAGAAGATGGGCAGCGTAACTTTTGATTATGGCAACAATTTACGCGGTCGTGCTTTGGAAAAAGGGCTGAAGAATGCCTTCGATTTCCCCGGCTTTGTGCCTGCTTACATCCGTCCCTTGTTCTGTCAGGGCAAAGGTCCTTTCCGATGGGTGGCATTGAGTGGTGATCCCCATGATATCAAGGTGACCGATGATAAGATTTTGGAGTTGTTCCCAGAGAACGAGAGTTTGAAGCGTTGGATTACCTTGGCTCAGGAGAAGATTGAGTTTCAGGGTTTGCCGGCGCGCATTTGTTGGTTGGGGCAGGGCGAACGCCAAAAGGCAGCTTTGGCTTTCAATGAGTTGGTGAGGACAGGTGCTGTGAAGGCGCCAATTGTGATTGGTCGCGACCATTTGGATACAGGTTCTGTGGCTTCGCCGAACCGCGAAACCGAGGCGATGATGGATGGTTCGGATGCGGTGGCAGATTGGCCGATCCTGAATGCTTTTGTAAACGTGGCTGGCGGCGCGAGTTGGGTGAGTTTGCACCACGGTGGTGGCGTGGGGATGGGGTACAGCATCCACAGCGGCATGGTGATTGTGGCGGATGGTACGGATGATGCAGAACGCAGATTACGTCGCGTTTTACACAACGATCCAGGTATGGGGGTTGTACGTCACGCCGATGCCGGATACGAATTGGCCAAGGAAACTGCGAAGCAACACGGCTTGGATTTATACAGTCGTTTGCACGGGGAGTAATAGCTTCTATGATGCCTTCTTGGTTG
>CAJBVU010000048.1 GCA_903959115.1 uncultured Bacteroidota bacterium | reverse complement strand
TTGTACATTAAATACTCTAGTATTATCTTTTATGGATTTACCAGATAATCGTTCTAATTGAATATTGCGGACTTTAATAAATGTCCGATATCTTTTATCGATTTTAATCTGTGATTTTAATATATTTACTTTATTATCATTTTGTTTGATATAAGCGATAATCTTATTTTGATTATCTAGTAAATAAGTATGATTACAGGCACCATAATGGCCTGACCATATTGTCGTTTCTTGCAAAATTTCACTCATACCAATACCTTAACAGATATTGGTACAAATGTCAAGCGGGCTGTTGTTTTAAAACAACATCAACCTTTTAGTAGTTGCTGACTTGAATCTTCGGAAAGGTCTTCTTCGAATTCAGCCATTTCAAGTCTTTTCAATTCCTTTTTCAAGGCTTCGATTTGACCTTTGTCTTCAGAAATTTCCTGATTCAATTCTTCGATGCGTTTTTTAAGTTGATTTCTGTAAGTCATATTCTCTTTCTTCTTCTCTGACCAACCGATAGAAACTTCGGTCATGGTGTTTCTTTTTTTGTGGTGGTTTAACCAAATCATCTATATTTTTACGATACTTTGTTCGTTCAGGCTTTTCAACCTTTTTACTACCAGTGTACATTTTAGAAAATAATATCCGCAACACCAAGCTCGACTATTTCCTCAGCAGTAAACCAAACATCGCTCGGCGGTATAAGCTTGGTCTTCACACTACGAGGTTCCAAACCAGTACATTCCTGCAATACTGTTAGCATTCTTGTATTGGTAAGTTCACTTTCACGCACGAATGCTTTCATGTCGTGGTATTTTCCATTCATCTCTGTGGCATATTGATGACACATGATGCTTGTATTCTGAGCTATATATCTGTGACCTTTGGTACCTGATGCAAAGATTAAAAACGCAGCTGAGCAAATAGAACCAATACCAAATGTACGAATCACTCGGTTTGAATTGCTCATAATATCAATCAAACCAAAGGCTTCATTCAAATCACCACCAGTAGAATTGATATACAATGACAACGGTGTGGTATCGTTTGTGCTTAGATTTTCATATACAATCCATTCGATTGCACTTCTAATGCTTTCCTCATTAATTTCACCAGTTAGGAAATGTATGTGAGCGTTCAGTAAACCAATGCTGATTTTTTCTTCAGCTGGTATCATCATATCTTCTTTTTTCATTTTGTATGCCAGTTATAAGCGGTTTGTAGAATACTCATTATATCATGTTTAGGTCGGTAGTTCAATACTTTTTTGGCAAGGTCAACATGAGCAACTAACTTTGCTGGATCACCTGGTCGTCTTGGTAGGTAGGTAACGTCAATTTTTTTACCAGAAACTTTTTCAATAAGCTCAACAATTTTATCTACCGAATAACCTTTGCCTGTTCCTAGATTTAGAATAATAGGTTTGTTGCCTTCTGCTAGATACTTGGCTGCATTCAAATGTGCCTCTGCAACATCACACACATGGACATAATCCCTCACGCATGTTCCATCAGTTGTATTATAGTCTTTACCATAAACTTCAACTTTATTTAGATTCTGAATAATTCTAGGAATCAAATGTGTCTCCGGTTCATGGTCTTCACC
>CAJBVU010000047.1 GCA_903959115.1 uncultured Bacteroidota bacterium | reverse complement strand
TATGAAAAAAATAATTTTATCACTGTCGTTATTTTTGGCTTCGCTCGGCGCAGCAAACGCGCAAACAACCATTAGAAATGGTGGATTAGAAAATTGGCGCACGAGCAAGGTGTTGTTCAATTTGACTTCAAACTTGGAAACGCCTCAAGGATGGAGCACGTTCGATTCGATTTTTAATATTTTCAATTTTCTTTCAGGTCAAAATACACAGGTGACCAATTTGGTAAAAAAGAGCACGACGGTAAAGAATTCTGGATTTACAGCGGCTCAATTAACGACGAAAATGTTCAGTGATTTGGGGCTTATGCCAGGCTATTTGACAAATGCAAAGTTGAGTGTGGATGCAAGTTTTAACTTTAATTTCTCCGGTGGAGAAGTGTTGCCTTCGAAGCCCCTTGTGGCGAGTGCGATGGTAAATTATGTGCCTGCCACAGTTTATGATTCAGCAAATATGTTTGTTGAGGTGATCAATACGACCTTGGGTGCGGATTCTGTAATCGGTTACGGGATGAATACTTTTGCTGGTACTACGAATTTTACTAAAATGGATATTCCAATTTATTATGTCGACAAGTCTTTGACTGCCAATTTGTTGCGTTACTATTTTGTGAGTAGCTATTCTGATGATACTACTGAGTCGCACCTGTTGAATAGCAGTTTGTACGTGGATGATGTTACTTATACCACTGTTAAAAGCGAAACTTACGCTTTGATGAGTGAAATGAATGTGGCTTGTTATCCAAATCCAAGCACGGATGTGATAACGGTTACAGCAGCTAAGGGGAATTCATTGGTTTGTGAAATTTATTCAGCAACAGGTCAGTTGATGTTGGTTAAGCCATTTGACAGTTCTACTACGATTCAGGTTTCTGATTGGTCGGCTGGGGTTTATACTTATCAGGTTAAGGATCAATCGAATGTGATTGTAGGACATGGTCAGTTGGCCGTGGTTCGTCCGTAATTGAAATTGATATAGATAAAAAAAGCCCTCGCTGTGCGAGGGCTTTTTTGTTGAAAGTGGTCGGGGAGACAGGATTCGAACCTGCGACCCCCTGGTCCCAAACCAGGTGCGCTACCGGCCTGCGCTACTCCCCGAGATTTCTCAATACTGGGCGACCCCGACAGGATTCGAACCTGTGACCTACTGCTTAGAAGGCAGTTGCTCTATCCAGCTGAGCTACGAGGTCTTTCCGTATCGGAGGTGCAAAAATACAACAAATTTTCGGGAATTTATTCATCTCGGGAATATTTGCATGTCACATCACATTTATTACATATTTCATCGGAAAGAAAAAATTATTTCATTCTTTCTACAGATATTGCATCAAACCAAATTCGTTGAAAGCCTCATTTTGCTGATTGTGAGCAACCCTTAAACGCATTTGGTTGTCATCTAATTTTATATCAAACGATTATGAATACTACTCAGTTTAAATTTCGCGACATCAAGACTTACTCAAGCATCGAGTGGTTGGCAAATAATACCAAAAAATACCGGACCGTTTTTGAAGAAATGGAGGTCGCCTATGTGTACTGCGAAGTGTCGTTGTACAATAAAAGATTTGACGAAGAAGCATGGTCGTTGAGTTTGCGGATGCGTTGTATCGATGAAAAAAACAATGAAATCTGCTTTTTAAACTGTGATCGCACGGTGAATCCGGATGAATCTGTGGTTTATATCCGCGAGGGTTGGGGGGTAAAAACGCCGGGTGTTTATTGGAAGGAGGGGATTTATCGTTGGGAGGCCTATGTAAACGACGAATTGTTATCATCCAAGACGTTTATCATTCAGAATGTTGGGGTGATGCGCAATGCGACCAATCCCTATTTTAAAATTGATACCGTAAAGTTATATGAGTCCAACTCGGTGGATACTGCATTGACCGACCGCAAGTATTATACTGTTTTTAATGCAATGAGCACGCGTTATGTGTGGATCGAACTGAATTTGAGTAATTTGACACGTAAGGCAAAAGATCTTTCAATTGAGTTGCTATTTAACTTTCGTACTTCGAGCGGGTATTTGAAAGGTACTGTATCTAAGATTTTTATCGTAAAACCGGAGGAAGATATATTTACTGTAACCATAGGATGGGGCAGCGATGTGATTGGGACTTGGAGTCGAGGCGATTACTATGCCGAAGTGATCTTCATGGACCATATGTTGGCTCAAGTGCCTTATGAAATTGGCGATGATTATGTCGCTGCGCACGAAGAGGATTTTGTTCCATTAACTCAGATTGAGTATGTCCATTTGGAGGATTTTGAAGAATTAAATGGCGGAGAAATTGCCAATAATGATGAGGAATCTAAGCCAATTTCTACCCCTTTGGGCATCGATGCGGTGATGCATGAATTGGATGAACTCACGGGATTGGATCCTATCAAGATGAAAATTCGGGAGTATTCTGATTATTTGCGTTTCGTTGCATTGCGACGTGAAAAGGGATTTGATGAAACCGATAAAATCAATTTGCACGCGGTATTTAAGGGCAATCCTGGAACTGGAAAGACCACTGTTGCTCGCTTGTTAGGCAAGATTTACAAGGAGATGGGGCTGTTGAAGAAAGGCCACGTGGTGGAAGTGGACCGCAGTGATTTGGTAGCGGAATACATCGGACAGACAGCACCCAAAACCAAGGAAGCAATTAAGAAGGCTAAGGACGGAATCTTGTTTATCGATGAGGCGTATGCTCTGGCTCGCAAGGACGAAGACAACAAAGATTTTGGTAAAGAGGCCATTGAAATATTGTTGAAGGAACTTTCCGATGCTACGGATATCGCAATCATTGTGGCGGGCTATCCCGAAGAAATGGATGCCTTTTTGGAGTCCAATCCAGGCCTAAAATCTCGATTTGTGATGCAGTACGATTTCCCGGATTACACACCCCAAGAATTGGTGAAAATTGCAGAGTTTGCTGCCAGTAAGCGAATGGTGAATTTCAATTCTGAATCTAAGGTATTGTTCACTAAGTATTTGACCGATAAATTCAGGGATCGTGATAAGTTCTTTGGCAATGCCCGATTGGTGAATTCAATGGTGGATGAGGCTAAGATGAATTTGGGTTTGCGTATCATGAAAACGGATCATCCTGAGAATTTGGACGCGGCAGCCTTATCGACTATTACCGACGTGGACCTCAAGAAAATCTTTGCTTTGCACGAGGGTATACTGCCTGAAATTCCAATTGATGAGGATTTGTTGCGCGAGGCGATGCTGAAATTGCGTGGAATGATTGGCTTGGATCAGGTGAAGCACGACATCGAGGAAATCGTAAAGTTGGTTCGTTTTTACAAGAGTTTGGGCAAGGATGTTCGAAAATCGTTCTCATTACACAGTGTGTTTAGTGGAAACCCAGGTACAGGTAAAACCACTGTAGCGAGGATTTTGGCTCAGGTATATAAAGCCTTGGGTATTTTGGAGCGAGGTCATTTGGTGGAATGCGACAGGCAGGGACTTGTGGGCGGATATGTGGGTCAAACAGCCATCAAGACATCGGAGTTGATCAATAAAGCGATGGGTGGCGTATTGTTTATCGATGAGGCTTATAGTTTGAGCGATGGCGGCAGCAATGATTTTGGTAGGGAAGCGATTGAGACGTTATTGAAGCGGATGGAGGATAAGCGTGGTGAGTTTATTGTAATTGCGGCGGGGTATACCCAGAACATGGAGAAATTCATGGAGTCGAATCCGGGCTTGAAGTCGCGTTTCGATCGCGTTTTCCACTTTAAGGATTACAGCGCGGACGATTTGTATACCATTGCTTTGAATCAATTGCGCGATCACAATATCATTCCAGAGCCTAAAGCATCGGATCATTTGATGAAATACATCGACTTTATGTATAAAACGCGCGATAAGTATTTTGGTAATGGTAGAGCGGTTCGCAAGGTGATTGAGGAGGCGATTCGGAATCAGCATTTGCGATTGAGCGATTTATCCAAGTCGAAGTACACAAAGAAGGCCATCGAAACCCTCACTTTTGAGGATGTGGAAGAGTTTAGCACGGTAGTGAAACCAAATATGGCATCGGGTGGAATAGGATTTAGGGTGTAATTGACTTACTCCCAACGATTTTGTTTGATGCGCGAGCTGTACTCTTTCATTTGGCATTGCAGCGTTGCCCGCATCCATTCAAATTGCGGTCCTAATAACGGCAACTTCTGCGCTTTGTTGTTGTTTCTCAGCTGTTTGTGATAATCAACGACTTTTCCTTGTTGGTCTAGCGCAAGGACGAAAGGATACTGGATGATGTAATACAGGTCTTTGTCGATGTGGGTTGAATATCCCTTGTAATTCGGATCAAACGCGCTTCTACCGAAACCCAATCGTGGATTGTTCGCGCCTAGGAGATTCCAGAGCGTAGGGATGATGTCGCATTGTGAGAGGGTTTTTTGGGTGGCAGTATTGATAATGTCGGCCCATTCATTTTTTGAAGGATTTGTAAATGTTTGAGGCTTTTTAATTCGTAACTGCGGATTGCGAAATTCTTCGCTTTGATTGGGTTTTTCGTTGATGTGCTTGATGTCGATTCCCGGAGCGTAAATAAGAAATGGAACTTCGTAATGACCGCTTTGACTGTAGAAATATTCTTTGTCGGAATGACTGGTATGGTCACCGGTAATGACGAACACTGTATTCTCGAACCACGGTTTTTTTGCGGCCGTTTCAAAGAATTTGTGCAGCGCGATGTCGGCATAAGCAATGGTGTGCTGCACTGTTTCTGGCGTTCCAGGCAATTTGTTTAAGTAGGGTTCTGGAATGGTATAGGGGTGGTGAGACGATAGGGTAAATACCGAAGCGAATACGGGTTGTTTGCCATTGTTCATGGTGTCCATACACCGAATGAAATGTTGCAGATACGGTTCATCGAAAATGCCCCAGTTGCCGTCAAAGTCGCGTTGGTAAAGGTCCGATGGATATTGGTCGATTCCGTGATATTGTTGTAATCCGGTTTGTTTCAGGAACGACTGAAATCCCATTGTGCCATTGTTAGAGCCATGAAAGAAGGCGGTTTTGTATCCTTTGGCCAGTTTGTAGGCGTTGTTGACTTTGTTGCTTGCGTAGGCCGAGGTGACATAGAATTCACTCATTAGGCTGGGCATCCCACAGAAAATACTGGGCACCATTTCGATGCTTTTGGTGCCGTTGGCATAGCAATAGGGGAAATAGAGGGTGTTTGGGTCTGCGGCGAGGCGGTCGAGGTATGGGGTGAATTGTGTGCCATTGCCAAACCCGGTGTAGTCTCTGGCGAGGCTCTCAACGACAATCACGACAATATTGGGTTGTACCCAGCCGCCGCCGAGGGTTCTCGACATGGGGAAGGGCGAAAGGGCGGTTGAATTGTCAAAAAGCCAATGCTGGGAAGCAGAAGTTTTTGGTTCCGAAGTGATTGCTGAATTTGCAGGAAACTGTATGTCAAATTCAAAATTGGGCAGGCCATTGCGTTTCCAAGTGCTGATAATTTGCAGTGGGGTGGAGGTGACGAGCGGAGCGATTTCGGGCTGTACAAAGTTTGATGCATCGATGGCCCTAAGGGGTCGGAGTTGGAACCCACCGCGGAAGCCTAGCAGGCAGATTGCTGCAAAAGTTAGCGTGGCGATGAGGCCGCGCAGCGGCCTCATCCTAAAATTGATATCCGGATATTGGCCGTGAATCGGAACCCACCGGTAAATGAAATACCCCATCGCGGCCAGTCCCAAAATGATATACCAATTGTCAATTATATATGGCGCGAAACGATTGGCATCGTCGCCCAAAATATCAAACAACTCATAGCCACTGCGTTTTGCAGTGACCTGCGAATAGCCGGTGTCGATCCCATTGAAAATCAACACGGTCATCGAAGAAATGACAAATAATATTCGGTTTATGGCTGGAAATCTATCTCTCCATGAATGACCCCCTATCACCCAAATCCAAACGGGAAGAAACAACCCGATAACCACGGGGATATCGAAGTAAATGCCCACCAAATGCGCATATACATACTCGTCGATGCCAATTGGAGGTAGCCAAAAAACATTTGCCACAAACCAAACCAACCGAGAAATGCTCAAGATGCCAAAGGCAAAAAGCATTTGCTTGAAAAGATTTGAATTTGTAAGTGCTTTCAATTTTTGCATTTTAGAATTCCCGTTTTTCTATTAATCTGTTCAGTGAATCGTCAATAGTGAAGTCGACATTGATGCACTGTAACAGTTTCTTCGTCAAAGTTATAGACAAGTCGATGTTCTATATTAATTCGTCTAGAAAAAAAGCCCGATAAAATAGAGTCTACTTCACCACAATCTCATCGACAAAAATCCAAGCGGGGTTGCCCACACCGGGGTGGTCGGACGGTAACGACATTCTGCATTTGGCAGTGATTCTGATATATCGGGTTTGGAAGGGTGGGGCTTTGATAACAGAATCTTTGGACGGTTGAAGATTTGCCGTGTATTGGATGTGTTTGTTTGCGACATTCCGACCCCAAATCTCATCAAAAGTGTAGCGAGTATTACCAAGTTGTGTAGTTCTGTTGACCATCGATTTCCCTGCGCTAAACATAACGGTGTCGCTCGAAACGGTAGTTCTTTGCTGCGATGGCATTGGATGAAGTTCCCAAATCTTTCCATCGCTGCTGGTTTCAACCTGCACTTCTGTTGGCGCAAAAATCCAACTGGGCTCCACTGATAAAGCGCCCAAAGTGATTGATTCAACCTCCGTTGTGGTGTCCAGATCTAACACCGCTACCATGTCTTTCCCATAGAATCCAAGCCAATGTGCGCCCAAGTAATTTCCACCCGCTAGGCCATCGCACAAAGTGCCCTCGCCATGTCCAGGATAACGAGAATCTGCGGGGGTACTGAGTTGAATCTTCTTGCCAAAACCCAAATGTTTGCGGAAACTGAGTGAAACCGCTTGATTGATGTTCTGAGAAAAGTATCCGTGAATGTCAGTCGAAGTGGTAATGGCCGTTCTTGGACCCAATGTCCCTTGATAAAGATTGTCGATGCTAGCCCATTC
>CAJBVU010000046.1 GCA_903959115.1 uncultured Bacteroidota bacterium | reverse complement strand
GGAGAATATCGGAGTCGAACCGATGACCTCTTGCATGCCATGCAAGCGCTCTAGCCAGCTGAGCTAATCCCCCAAAGCGACTGCAAAGATAAGCAGAAAAAATTACTTTTTTGACCTCGGATTCACCAAACTATCCTTCGGATATAGGTGAGTTAAACTGTCCATCACACCCTTTGCCCACAGCACCAAACTCTCACGATCTTCTTTTTCAAAGCGCGCGCCTTCGTGCATCCAAGTATAACTATTCATTGGCATTTCTTCCTCCTCAACCATTTCTACCGTCTCTTCCATTTTGTGATATTGTCGCCAAGGACGATAGCCCAAAAACTCATTAAAATTCAGATGCTTTTTTCCATCATCTACGTGATCTTCTAACCACATGCCCACCGGTTGGTATTTCGCGTACCATGGATAAACCGTGGTATTGCTATGGCAATCGTAGCAAGCCGTCTGCAATAACGTTTTAACGCGATGCGATGTAGGAAAACCTTTCATTACATCCAAAGAATCGATTCCGCTGTTGTTTGGTATAACCTCAACCCGCTGAATAGCCAACAAAGTGACCAAAATCGCAAGCAAACTACCCCAGATGATTTTCTTTTTCATGATCTACAAAGATAGTGATGCCACCAACAGAAATTTTAACTCATTTGTCGCAAAATCCCCCGAATTACCCCGTCGCTGGCACTTGAGCCATTGGGCATAGCCAGTAAATCCCGAAGTTCTTGATAGCCCAATTGCAAGTTTGATTGATTATCAGATAACTGGGTTAGCGCCATCGACAATCGCTCTGGGGATACATCTTGCAAATGCTCTTCCAATAAACCGCGGTTGAGCAAGATATTGACCAACGAAACCCATCGTAAATTCACTAATCTCTTGGCCATAAAGTATGTAAAGCCATTCACACGATAAGCGACCACCTGAGGCACACCCAACAACGCTGTTTCCAACGTAGCCGTTCCACTCGCCACCAATGCCAATCCCCTGTTTTGCAATCGAGATTTTATCGGCCCAGTCAATTCCCCATCGCCCAATTGCATCAACAAATGATACGTCGCTCCAAAATATACCTTTACTGAATCCACATCCCCCTGCGAAAGTCTTCCACCCAATAAAGCTTCAGCCAATATCTCCTTATAAAACGCGGCATCCAATCCAGGCGCGCCCGCAACCACACACTTTGATTGCGCATCAAATTTCCGGGCCGCAGCCACAAAATTCGGCAACAACGATCTGACCTCGTTTCGTCGCGATCCGGGCATCAGCAAAATGACTCGACCCATTTTATTTGATGTCTCACCAAATCGGAAATTCTCCGCGACGTCCTCAGCAAACCTTTCCTCCAATGAAATAGGTTCCGAGGCCTTTACATCCATCAACTCCTCCACCAAATCCACATCCCAAGCCTTTTGATCATGAAAACGTTGCAAACTGCGATTGATTTCCTCCAAAATTGGATTGCCCACGTATTCCGCCGACATCTGATGTTTGGCAAAAAAGGAAACCTCAAACGGAAAAATCACATACAGTTTATCGATTACCCGTCGCATCGTTTTAATCCGACCCGTATTCCAAGCCCATGCCTTCGGTGCGATGTAATAATGCACTGCAATCCTTTGACTCTTAGCCCACTTGGCGATGCGTAGGTTAAAGCCAGGGTTATCAATCAACAAGAGCAAATCAGGTTTCTCGGCCAGAATATCAGCCTTGGCTTGATCCAAAAACTGAGAAATTTTCCTCAAATTCCGAATCACCTCCCACAACCCCATGATCGCACGCTCTTTGTAATGACTCAGCAATTTACCACCCGCTTCGGCCATCCTATCCCCTCCCCAACAAACCACCTCACAAGCATCAAACCCTTCACTGCCCAAAACCAACTTCCGCACAACATGACTCCCATGCAGATCGCCGCTGGCCTCACCGGCCAACACAAACACCTTCTTTTTGCGCGATACTACCGTCATCCTGTCCTTCAAAAAAACGCTTACCCCTTGAACAATCTCTAAATTCGAGCCAACTCAATCATCACTGCCCAAATCGTCATTAAAATGGTACCGATCAACCAACCACGATTGAAATAAATCAATGAATCCTTTTTAATCAGCAAGAAGAATACACCAATATTCGCGGCCACGCCCAACTGAAAAATGCTGTTATAATACCATTCAAAATGGGTAATCGCCCATAAAAATGTCTCCGGTTTTACGCCCTGAGGCATCGAAATCAACATCCCTAAAATCAAAGGCAACGCCGACCCCGCTATAAAACCCAGTAACATGTGTAACCAGTTAACTTTCATATCTATCCAATCAAAAATACAACTTAAACAGAAAATTCATCCAAGCCCCACTGATTCAACTGCGCAATCCGCTGATGATCCGTTAAATCAAACATCGTTGGAACCACCGAAACATAATCGTGCTTCAACGCCCATTCATCCGTGTCCTGGCCGTGATCCATATTCACAAAATTGCCTGTCATCCAGTAATAATCTCTTCCAAACGGATCCTTCCTTTGATCAAACGATTCCTTCCATTTCGCCTGTGCTTGCCTGCAAATTTTGATGCCCTTAATCTGACCATCTTCAGGTACGGGCAAATTGACATTCAACAGCGTTCCGTATGGCAAATCATTCGCCAAAACCGAACTCATCAACTGTTTGATATAAGGTTTCACCACCTCAAAATTGGCGTTCCAACTGTAATCGCAAAGAGAAAATCCAATGGCTTTCATCCCATCAATCGATGCTTCCACCGCAGCACTCATCGTCCCCGAATAAATCACATTGATGCTAGAATTACTTCCATGATTCACCCCAGAAACCATCAAATCGGGCTTGCGAGGTAGCAACTTATCAATTGCAATTTTCACGCAATCCACCGGCGTGCCCGTACATTGATAGGCCTTTACACCCGCATGACTGTCCACTTCCGTGATCCGGATCGGCTGATTGATCGTAATCGCATGTCCCATGGCACTCTGCGGTTTATCCGGTGCCACCACAATTACATCGCCCAACTGCTTGGCCACATCTAT